>DAMDKH010000197.1:0-3954 GCA_032099965.1 Microbacterium sp. | reverse complement strand
ACGCGCTCGTGGCCGACCTCGAGGCGCACGGCGGGAGCGTGCAGGCGGATTCCCGCGTCGACGACCTCGCCGCCCTCGACTGGGGCGACCCCGCGCGCGGCGACATCCTGGTGCTGAACACGGCCCCGAGACTCGCGCTTACCCACCCCGACATCCCCACGCGATACGCCAGGGCGATCTCCCGCTACCGCTACGGCCCGGCCGCGGCGAAGGTCGACTTCGAGCTGGACGGCCCCGTGCCGTGGTCGCACCCGGACGTCGCGCAGTCGCCCACCGTGCACGTCGGCGGCACGCGCGAGGAGGTGCGGGCGAGCGAGAACGCGGTGGCCCGCGGGCGTGTGCACGAGCGGCCCTACGTGCTGACCGTGCAGCCCTCGATCTTCGACCCCACCCGCGCTCCCGACGGGAAGGCGGTGCTGTGGACGTACATCCACGTGCCGCTGGACTCCGACCTCGACGCCACCGAGCTGATCACGCGACAGGTCGAGCGTTTCGCTCCCGGCTTCCGCGACCGCATCCTCGCGCACCGTTCCGTGCCGGCATCCGCCCGCGAGGCCGTCAACCCGGCGGAGATCCGCGGTGACGTCCTCGGCGGGGCGTTCACGATGCGCCAGGCGCTGCAGCGCCCGACCCTCTCCGTCTCCCCCTGGCGAACCCCGATGCGCGGCGTGTACCTGGCGTCGGCCGCGACCCCTCCCGGCCCCGGGGTGAACGGCATGGCCGGATGGCTCGCCGCACGCACGGCCCTCGCCGACGCCCACCTCCCCCACGAGCTCGACGACCTCTTCCCCTGAGCTCGACCGGCGCCGCGCCGTCCGCCGCACGTTCAGGCCGCCGGGGGTTCCGCTGAGGCGGGGCGGGTGGCCAGGATGGAGCCATGCGCTACGACATCCCGGCCCCGATGCTCGCCAAAGCGGCGGCGTCGGTGCCCGACCCCGCGAAGACCCCGGGCGGCCTGCTGTACGAACCGAAGTGGGACGGCTTCCGCGGGCTGATCGCCTGGGACGGCGAGACCGTCGAGATCGGATCGCGCGGCGCCAAGCCGCTGACCCGGTACTTCCCGGAGCTGGTGGAGGCCATCCCCGACCTGCTCCCCGGCCCGTGCCTGCTCGACGGCGAGATCGTCGTCGCGACCGGTGCCCCCGGAGCGCAGCGGTTGGATTGGGAGGCGCTCAGCCAGCGCATCCACCCGGCCGCCTCGCGGGTCGCGCGCCTCGCCGCCGAGACACCGGCGATGTTCATCGCGTTCGATCTGCTGGCCGAGGGCGACACCGACCTGCTCGGCACGCCGTTCGCCGAACGCCGCGCCCGTCTCGAGAAGCTGCTCGACGGTGTCGGTCATCCCGTGCACATCACCCGGACGACCCGCGATCGCGACGCCGCCGTCCGCTGGCTCGCGGAGTTCGAGGGCGCGGGCCTCGACGGGGTCGTCGCGAAGCCGCTCGACCAACCATACGCACCGGGCAAGCGCACGCTCACCAAGATCAAGCACGCGCGCACCGCCGACGTCGTCGCCCTCGGCTACCGCATCCACAAGTCCGGATCGGGCGTCGGCTCGTTGCTCGTGGGGCTCTACGACGGCGACGGCGTGCTGCGGCAGGTCGGCGGGGTGGCGGCGTGGAGCGACCGCCGTCGCCGCGAGCTCGTCGACGAGCTGGCTCCGCTCGTCGAGCGCGACGAGGCCGGCGACGCGGTCACCGGCGAAGGGGAGCGCTCGCGGTTCTCCGGCGCGAAGGACGTCTCGTTCGTGCGCCTGCGGCCCGAACTCGTGCTCGAGGTGCGATACGACCAGCTCGAGGGCGCCCGCTTCCGGCACACCGTGCAGTTCGAGCGCTGGCGCCCCGACCGCGACGCCCGCTCCTGCACCTACGACCAGCTCGACACCGTCGCCGGGTACGACCTCGGCGACGTCATCGGCTGAGCGTCACTCCTTCTCGATCGGCTCGCCGTCGGCATCCCAGTGCGCGGCGACCTTCTTGCTGGGCTGCACGCGCGGCGGCTCCCCCGGCATCTTGGGGAACTCCGGCGGGAACGACAGCTCCCCGAGTCCCGCCGCGACATCCCGCTCCCACCACTCGAGCAGCGTGTCGATGCGGCCGGGGTCGGCCTGCATCCGCGCCCAGGGATCGCCGACGTCGGCCAGGCGGCCGGGGATGCTGCGCACGGTGAAGCGGGTCGGGTCGAGCCCGTCGAGCTCCTCCCAGTGCACCGGCGTCGAGACGGTGGCGCCGGGGAGTGCCCGCGCACTGTAGGCACCGGCCATCGTGCGGTCGCGGTTGGCCTGGTTGAAGTCGATGAACACGCGCCGCCCCCGCTCCTCCTTCCACCAGTTCATGGTGACCTGCTCGGGCATCCGGCGCTCCAGCTCGCGTCCGGCGGCGATCACCGCATGCCGCACATCGAGGAACTCGTGCTCGGCGACGATCGGCGCGAACACGTGCAGACCGCGGTTGCCGCTCGTCTTCGCGAACGCCTCCAGCCCGGCCTCGCGCAGCACCTCGCGCAGCGTGTGCGCCGCCACGACGGCGTCGGCGAAATCGGTGCCGGGCTGCGGGTCGAGATCGATGCGAAGCTCGACCGGCTCGTCGGAGCGCGGGGCGAGCGAGGCCCACGGGTGGAAGACGACCGTGTTCATCTGCACGGCCCACACCACCGCCGAGGGGCGCGTGAGGACGATCTGCGGATGCTTCCGCCCGCTGTTGTAGGTGACGGTCACCGCATCGACGTAGTCGGGGGTGCCCTTCGGCGGGTTCTTCGAGAAGAAGCCCTCTCCCCCGATGCCGTCGCGATACCGCTCCAACGAGACCGGCCGGTTGCCGTTCGCGGCGAGGAACGGCTCGGCGACGATCTGCGCGTACTCGGCGAACTCGGCCTTGGTGATGCCGAGTTCCGGCCAGACCACGCGATTGGGGCTCGACAGCGTCACCTCGCGCGGGCCATCGGGATCGGCGACGGTCAGGGTCACACGTTCGGAAGCCATGCTCCGACCCTAGGGGGCGCGACGGAGCCGCGGAACCCCGGAGCGGTCAGTCCTCGGGAGCCGCGGCGATCTCCAGCACGGGTGCCAGGGCGGCGCGCTCGACGAGCAGCGACGGACCGGCCGGGTCGATCACGACACCCGCCATCTCGGCGTGCCCGGAGAGCACCTTGGCGAGCTGCGCGGGCTCGAACGGCAGCGGTCGGTCGCCGCGTCCCAGGGCGATGACCTCGAGCGGGTGCGTGAAGAGCTGGAGGAAACGCTTGCCGTCGGTGGTCTGCGCCTCGGCGATGCCCACCTGCCCGTCGGTGCCTCCCTCGTTCACGGCCACCCACATGCGCGTGCGGGCGAGCGCTTCGCCGGCGCGTGCGGTGGTGTCCTGCTCGCGGGGGGCCGCGACGATCGTCTTCACCGTCATCGCCGTGTCGGCCTGATCGAGAGTCTTCTGCAGGAGCTCGGTCGGGAAGACGACGCGGTGCGGCGCCGAGGCGTTGTCGATGATGAGCCCGGCGAAGTCCCCGGCGACGACCTGCTGCATCACCGCGGTCGCCGGCTGCGCCACCGCGGACGTCGAGGCGGGGTCCGGCTCGAGCTTCACGGAGTCGCGCACGGCGGCGGCGGAGCTGAATGCGAGCATGAACTGCCGTTCCTCGTCGCGCACGACGGCCACGGCCAGCGGCTTGCCCTCGGCGATCTGCGCCCGGGCATCGCCGTTCACGCGGATGTACAGGTGGCCCTGCAGCGCCTGACGCATCACTCCGAGCAGCTGCTCGTTGGTGGCGCCGGCTTCGACCTGCTGCAGCGCCTCGCGCAGGAGAACGTTGTCCTTCATGCCCGGCACGGTCTCCGTCTGCTCCGGCGGCAGGCCGGGGGCGAGCGGCAGGCGGGGCTCGGACGACACCAGGGGGGTCGCGCCGGCTCCGGCGGAGGGTGCCGCGGAGGAAGCGGGAGTGGCGGTGCTCGCCGCCGACGGGGCC
>DAMDKH010000196.1:0-3956 GCA_032099965.1 Microbacterium sp. | reverse complement strand
GATGCCGCGCCCAGCTCGACCGCGAGCGCCACCCCCTCCCCCGGGCCGAGCTGACTCGCATGCACGCGGGGCGCGAGACCGCGGGCGATCCCCGCCTCGAGCACCCGCCGCGACTGGGCGACGGTGAAGGCCCCGGTCTCGCAGAACACGTCGATCCATTTCGCGTACGGGGCGCACGCGTCGAGCATCGGCCCGATCACGAGGTCGACGTACGCGTCGCCGCGGTCGGCGTACTCCGCCGGCACGACGTGCGCGCCGAGGAAGGTGACCTCGGGCGTGACCTCCGCCGCCAGCCGCACGAGCCGTTCCTCGTCGGCGACGCTGAGCCCGTAGCCGCTCTTGATCTCGACGGTCGTGGTGCCCTGGGCGCGCATCTCGTCGAGGAATCCGCGCAGGCGCCGACGCAGCTCGTCGTCGGTCGCGGCGCGGGTGGCGGCGACCGTCGAGCGGATGCCTCCCGCGGCGTAGCGCCGTCCGGCCATCCGCTCCTCCACCGCGCGGTCCCCGCCGAACACGAGGTGGCTGTGACTGTCGACGAACCCGGGAATCATCGCACGGCCCGCCGCATCGATCACCTCATCGGCCGCCGGAGCATCCGCCGCGTCGCCCACCCAGGCGATCCGGCCGCCGTCGATCAGCACCGCCGCGTCCCGCCGCGTGCCGGTGGGGTCGCCCGGCGCGACCGACGGGTCGTTCGTGGTGAGCTCGGCGATATCGGTGATCAGCGTCGTCATGGCCGCAGTCTTTCAGGTCGGGCGCGGAGCGGTCGGCGTCGGTGCGCGAGGGCTCAGAGCATCGGGATGTTCAGACCGCGGTCGCGCGCGACCTCGCGGGCATGCTCGTACCCGGCGTCGACGTGCCGCATGACGCCGGTGCCCGGGTCGTTCGTCAGCACGCGTTCGAGCTTCTGCGCGGCGAGGTCCGACCCGTCGGCGACGGTGACCTGCCCGGCGTGGATGGATCGGCCGATGCCGACGCCCCCGCCGTGGTGCAGCGACACCCACGACGCCCCCGACGCGGTGTTGAGCAGTGCGTTCAGCAGCGGCCAGTCGGCGATCGCGTCGGAGCCGTCCTTCATGGCCTCCGTCTCGCGGTACGGCGAAGCGACCGAGCCGGAATCGAGGTGGTCGCGCCCGATGACGATCGGCGCCGCGAGTTCACCCGACGCGACCATCTCGTTGAACTTGAGCCCGGCGAGGTGGCGCTCCTTGTATCCGAGCCAGCAGATGCGCGCCGGCAGCCCCTCGAAGTGCACCTTGTCGCCCGCCTTCTCCAGCCAGCGGTGCAGTGCGGTGTCGTCGGGGAACAGCTCGGCGATCGCGCGGTCGGTCTTCGCGATGTCCTCGGGGTCGCCCGAGAGCGCGGCCCAGCGGAACGGCCCCCGCCCCTCTTCGAACTGCGGACGGATGTAGGCCGGCACGAAGCCCGGGAACGCGAAGGCGCGGTCGAAGCCGCCCAGCTCCGCCTCGCGACGGATCGAGTTGCCGTAGTCGAACACGGCGGCCCCGGCATCCTGGAAGCCGACCATCGCCGCGACGTGCGCCGCCATCGATGCACGCGAGCGGCGGGTGAAGTCCTCCGGATCGCGCTCGGCCTCGGCCTTCCAGTCGTCGACCGACATGCCCACGGGCAGGTAGGCGAGCGGGTCGTGCGCGCTGGTCTGGTCGGTGACGATGTCGATCGCGACACCCCGGCGCAGCAGCTCGGGGAACACCTCGGCCGCGTTGCCGACGACCCCGACCGAGAGGGCCTCTCCGGCGTCCTTCGCGGCGAGCACGCGGGCTACGGCGGCATCGAGATCGGGGGTGTACTCGTCGAGGTACCCGTGCTCGACCCGGCGGGCCAGCCGCGACTCGTCGACGTCGACGATCAGCACCGCGCCGTCGTTCATGGTGACGGCGAGCGGCTGCGCGCCGCCCATGCCCCCGGCACCGCCGGTGAGGGTGAGCGTGCCACGAAGCGACTCCCGCCCGAGCGAGCGGGCCACCGCGGCGAACGTCTCGTAGGTGCCCTGGAGGATGCCCTGGGTGCCGATGTAGATCCACGACCCGGCGGTCATCTGGCCGTACATCATCAGGCCCAGCTCCTCGAGCCGACGGAACTCCGGCCAGGTCGCCCAGTCGCCCACGAGGTTCGAGTTGGCGATGAGCACCCGCGGGGCCCACTCGTGGGTACGGAAGACGCCGACCGGCTTCCCCGACTGCACGAGCAGCGTCTCGTCGGGCTCGAGCTCGTCGAGCGTGCGCACGATCGCGTCGTACGCCTCCCAGCTGCGGGCGGCGCGCCCGGTGCCGCCGTATACGACGAGGCTCTCCGGATGCTCGGCCACCTCCGCGTCGAGGTTGTTCATCAGCATCCGCTTGGCGGCCTCGGCGCCCCAGCTCTTGGCGGTGCGGTGCGGACCGCGGTCGGCACGGATGCGGCGGGAGTGGTCGGTGCGGGTCTGATTAGTCATGCGCGTGCTCCTTGGCGATGCGGGCGACGGCGCCGGACTGCACGAGAGCGGTCACGGCCTCCATGTCGGGAGAGAGGAAGCGGTCGGGGCCGGGGCCGCCGGCGACGGTGCGCACGAGGTCGCGCACGGCACCGGTGGCCGGGCCCGGCTGCAGAGGGGCGCGCAGATCGAGGGCGCGCGCGCCGGTGAGGATCTCGATGGCGAGCACCCGCCCGAGGCCGTCGATGGCCCGGCGCAGCTTGCGCGCGGCGGCCCACCCCATCGAGACGTGGTCCTCCTGCATCGCCGAAGACGGGATGGAGTCGACGGAGGCGGGGACGGCGAGGCGCTTGAGTTCGGAGACGATGCCCGCGGCCGCGTACTGCGCGATCATCAGGCCGGAGTCGACCCCCACCTCATCGGCGAGGAACGGCGGCAGCCCCCTGTTGCGGGCGGGGTCGAGCGCGCGGTCGGTGCGGCGCTCCGACACCGAGGCGACGTCGGCCACGGAGATCGCCAGGAAGTCGAGCACCGCGGCGACCGGCGCCCCGTGGAAGTTGCCGTTCGACTCGATCCGGCCGTCGAGCGTGATGACCGGGTTGTCGACCACCGACGCCAGCTCGCGCTCAGCGATGGTCGTGGCGTAGCCGGCGGTGTCGCGCGCGGCGCCGTGCACCTGCGGGGAGCAGCGGAGCGAGTAAGCGTCCTGCACCCGTCCGTCCTCGGGCCCCTTGTGGCTGTGCACGATCGGCGACGAGCCGAGGAAGGCCCGCAGGTGTCCGGCCGACACGCCCTGCCCGGTCTGCGGCCGGAGCGCCATGAGGTCGGCGGCGAACACCGCGTCTGTGCCCAGCTGCGACTCGATCGACATGGCGGCCGCGACGTCGGCGGTCACGAGCAGGTCGTCGAGGTCGTGGAGCGCGAGCACGAGCATCCCCAGCATCCCGTCGGTGCCGTTGATGAGCGCGAGCCCCTCCTTCTCGACCAGCACGAGCGGGGCGATGCCGGCCGCGGCGAGGGCATCGGCGGCGTCGATCGGCTCCCCGGCACGGCCGTCGGCGTCGAGCACCCGCACCTGCCCCTCTCCCATCGCGGCGAGAGCGATGTGCGCGAGGGGCGCGAGGTCGCCCGAGCATCCGAGGCTGCCGTACTCCCGCACGATCGGCACGATCCCGGCGTTGAGGAGCGCGGCGTAGGTCTCCACGACGACCGGCCGCACACCGGTGCGCCCGGACGCGAGTGTCTGCAGACGCAGCAGCTGCAGTCCGCGCACCACCTCGCTCTCGACCTCGGCCCCCGTGCCCGCGGCGTGCGACCGGATGAGGCTGGCCTGCAGCTGCAGGCGGCGGTCGGGCGCGATGAACGTGGTGGCCAGCGCGCCGAAGCCCGTCGAGACGCCGTAGTGCGGATGCGGGTCGGCGGCGAGACCGTCGATCACCGCTCGGGTCTCGGCCACGCGGTCGAGCGCCTCGGGTGCGACGGCCACGGAGGCGCCGTGCCGCGCGACGGCGACAACCTGGGC
>DAMDKH010000195.1:3742-3979 GCA_032099965.1 Microbacterium sp. | reverse complement strand
CGGCCGACGCGCCGGCCCGAGCGCCGTGCGGAGCGCTCGCCGCGGATGATCCCCTCGCGCAGCGCGATGTCGACGGCCCGCAGACCCACCCCCTCCGCGGGGGGAACCGGGTTCGCCGCGGCGAAGAGGCGGTCGAGCCGCTCGTCCGTGATCGTCATGCGTCGTCCTCTCCCGTCTCCAGGCGCTGCCGCAGCTTCGCCCGGGCGCGGGTCAGCGTCGTCCACACCGCGGCCGGAC
>DAMDKH010000195.1:1346-3648 GCA_032099965.1 Microbacterium sp. | reverse complement strand
TCTCGCCGGCGCTCAGCTCGTCCCAGTAGGTCAGCACCACCACCTGCCGCTCGCGAGCGGTGAGGGCCGTCATCGCCTCGCGCAGCGCCAGCGCCTCGAGGGGATGCAGCTCGCTCGACCCCTCGCGCATCCCCCGGGTGAGTGCCAGGATCGCGCGTTCCCGCGAACGGTCGCGGCGTGCGGCGTCGCGCAGCTTGTTGTCGGCCGTGCGCAGCAGCCAGGTGAGGCCCATCGGGCTGTGCGGGCGGAACTTCCGCCATGCGATCACGAACACGTCGGCGACGATCTCGTCCACCTCGTCTGGGTCGTCGACGAAGCACGCGAGGTGCCGCCGCACGCGCGGCAGATGCTCGTCGAAGAGGATGCGGAAGGCCACGGCCCTGTTCCGCTCGGGCGGCACCGCGGTGGTCGAGGCGCCGCCGGGGGAGCGACGGATGCCGGTGCCCCGCGCGAGCGAGAACCCGCCCGCGAGCACGGCCCGGAAGGGTGAGAGAAAGCCGCCGCCGCGCAGCATCTCCCCTCCGATCCCTCTGGTCGTCGTCATCCCCACGGTACTGCCGGCACTCGTGCGCCCCTCCCACGGGGCGCACGAGCCGGCCCCCCGACCTTCAGTATGGAACGGTCGGTCGCTGCCCCCTCGGGGTGCTCTTGGCCGTTCCCGCCGATTCCTTACACACGTTCCCCCCACCGCATCCGCGGCTCGATCGCCGAGAGCGCGACGTTGCCGACGACGGCGATCACCACCAGCAGGCCTCCGAGCACGAACACCGGGGCGTAGGGATGGTCGACCGGCGTCCCCGTCGCCGCATGCCGCTCCCAGGCGAGGTGACTCAACGTCGCGGCGACGGCGACGGCGAGCACCCCCGTCGCGAGCGTCGCCAGCCAGAAGATGCGCCACATGCTCCCCCCTCTCGTGAGGAGGCTAGGTGATCGCGGACCCCGCCGCCGGGGCGCTCTTGGCGGCTCGCGGCACTTCCTGACGCGCGTTCTCGACGCGTTCCCGCGGTGCGCAGGATCAGGCGGCCCCTGGGGGGTCGTGACGCACCCATACTGGAACGGACGGAAGGACTTCCATGGCAACCACAGCCCTCAGCACCGACGACTTCGCGCAGACGATCGCGGAGGACGGCATCGTGCTCGTCGACTTCTGGGCGGAGTGGTGCGGTCCGTGCCGCATGTTCGGCCCGATCTTCGAGCAGGCGTCCGAGAAGCACGACGACATCACCTTCGCCAAGGTCGACACCGAGGCGCAGCAGGAGTTGGCCCGGGCGGCCGGCATCGTCTCGATCCCGACGCTCATGGCCTTCCGCGACAACATCCTCGTCTTCTCGCAGGCCGGCGCCCTGCCCGCTCCCGCGCTCGAAGACCTCATCGGCCAGGTGCGCGCCCTCGACATGGATGCCGTGCGCGCCTCGATCGCCGAAGCCTCCGAGAAGTAGGCCCGAGTTCGCCCGGACCACGTCCAGGCCACGCCGATAGGGTGGGGGCATGCCTTCCACCGCCCTCGCCGGAGCGACGCGCGCACCGCGTCGCCTCTCGTCGGCGACCCCCATCGGGGAGTGGATGCGCGTGGTGATGCACCCGGGGACCAACGGGTGGACCAGTGTCTGGGGAACCCTGTCGCACGGTGAGATCGCGGGCTGCCCGCCGCCCGCGCCGTAACAGGCCGTACCCGCCGGTGGGTGCGGCCTCACGCGCGTCGTCCCCTTCTCACCGTGAGGTCCTGCCATGTCTTCGTCGTCCCCTCGTTCCCGTCCCCGTCGCACGCCGCACCAGCTGTGGCGCGGCGTGCGCCTCGATCCCCGCAGCGAGGTGCTGGGCGGGGCGCTGCTGCTCGCCGCCACCGTCGCCGCGCTCGTGCTCGCCAACTCCCCGCTCGCCCCCTGGTACGCGCAGCTCCGCGACCTGCGGTTCGGCATCCCCGAGCTCCACCTCGAACTGAGCGTGGGAGCGTGGGCGGCCGACGGCCTGCTCGCCATCTTCTTCTTCGTGGTGGGACTCGAGTTGAAGGAGGAGTTCGTCGCCGGACGCCTCCGCGATCCCCGCCGCGCCGCTCTGCCCATCGCCGCCGCCCTCGGCGGGGTCGCTGTCCCGGCCGCCGTCTTCCTGCTCGTCAACGCGGGGGGCGGCGCGGAGGCAGTGCGGGGCTGGGCCATCCCCACGGCCACCGACATCGCTTTCGCGGTGGCCGTGCTCGCCGTCGTCGGCCGCTTCCTCCCGCCGGCGCTGCGCGTGTTCCTGCTGACCCTCGCGATCGTCGACGACCTCATCGCCATCACGATCATCGCGACGTTCTACACCG
>DAMDKH010000195.1:0-1336 GCA_032099965.1 Microbacterium sp. | reverse complement strand
TCGCCCTCCTGCCCCTCGCCGGGTTCGCGTTCGCGGTGCACAACGGCATCCGCGCCTGGTGGATCCTGCTGCCGCTCGCCGTCGCCGTCTGGGTGTGCGTGCACGCCGCGGGTGTGCACGCGACCGTCGCCGGCGTGCTGCTCGGCTTCGTGGTGCCGGTGCTGCCGACCGACCGCGCGAGGGTCGAGAAGCGGCGCACGGCCGGAGGCGAGCCGGAGTACGACGGCATGGCCCCGCACCTCGCCGACCGCTGGGGAGTCGTGGCCACGCTGTTCGCGGTGCCGGTGTTCGCGTTCTTCGCCGCGGGGGTGACGATCGGCGGGATCGACGGACTGGTCTCGGCGCTGCGCGATCCGATCACCCTCGGCATCATCGCCGGGCTCGTGCTCGGCAAGCCCCTCGGCATCGTGCTGACGACCTTCGCGCTCAGCCGTGTTCCGACCCTGCGCCTCGACGACTCCCTGCGCTGGCCGGATCTGTTCGGTATGTCGCTGCTCGCCGGCATCGGCTTCACGGTGTCGCTGCTCGTCGGCGAGCTGGCGTACGGAACGGCGTCGACGGCCGACGACCACGTCAAGATCGGCGTGCTGATCGGCTCGCTCGTCGCGGCTGTGCTGGGCGGGGCGGTTCTCGGTGTGCGGAGTGCGCGGGCCCGCGCGGCGGCGGGCGAGGAGCGGCGGACGGCTCAGTACTCGTAGTCGAAGAAGCCGCCGTAGGGGTGGTCCCGGTCGCCGGTGTCACGCGAGTCGTGCCGCACCGTCTCGACCGAGAGCACCACGCGGCTGCGCCGCGACACGAAGGCGCTCACCAGCCGGTTGCCGACCACCACGAATTCGAGGAAGTCGCCGCCGGAGCGCACGCACGCGCGCACCTGGTTCTTGAGGTCCTCGATGTCCGTCCCCTGCGACAGGGAATAGGTGTCGGCGTCGATCTTGAGGTGCGTGCGAATCATCACGCGCGTCATATCAGCCACAGTGAAATGGTAATCACATTCCACCGAGGATGCTCTGTGCGAGGACCGACACGCGAGCGCGGTCATCGTCGAGGGAGGTGCCGCGCTGCTCGAGATCGGCGCAGAGAGCGCCGTCGGCCCCGTGCCTGCGCGCGATCTGCAGGTCGGCCCGGAGGTTGATGGATGCCCCGGAGAGGCCCGTGGCGAGGGTCTCGGCGGCGATGGCGAGGTCGGCGCGGACGGCCGGGTTGCCGATCTCCGCGAGGAGGGCGAGGTCGGGCACGAGGTCACTGCCGATCGCTCCGACGTCCGTCGACGAGCGCGAGGCCGACAGGGCGGCATCCCGCACCCGCTCGTCCCGGGCGGGGTCGTCGGAGGGCAGCG
>DAMDKH010000194.1:3690-4016 GCA_032099965.1 Microbacterium sp. | reverse complement strand
CGGCCGAGGCGGCGCCGCTGACCCCCGGAGCCCTCGCCGACGGCACGGCGATCCCGCTGCTGGCCAACCTCGGCAAGCCCGCCGACGCGGCGGATGCGGTGGCACGGGGCGCCGAGGGCGTGGGACTCTTCCGCACCGAGTTCCTGTTCCTGTCGTCGTCGCAGGCGCCCACCGTGGCCGAGCAGCGCGAGTCGTACCGCGAGCTGCTGGCCGCCTTCCCCGGTCGCAAGGTGGTCGTGCGGATGCTCGACGCCGGCGCCGACAAGCCGCTGGCGTTCCTCAACGACGCGCACGAGGAGAACCCGGCCCTGGGTCTCCGCGGACTG
>DAMDKH010000194.1:0-3615 GCA_032099965.1 Microbacterium sp. | reverse complement strand
CACCGTCGAGGAGACCGTGTACTTCACCGGGCTCGCCCGCGAGTACGGGCTGAAGACGGCGGGCGTGATGGTCGAGGTGCCCGCGAGCGCACTCCTCGCGGATCGCGTGCTGGCGCACGCCGACTTCGCGTCGATCGGGACCAACGACCTCACGCAGTACACGCTGGCGGCGGATCGCCTCCTCGGAAGCGTCTCGGCATTCCAGGATCCGTGGCACCCGGCCGTGCTCCGTCTCGTCCGCGAGGTCGGTGCCGCCGGCGCCCGCCTCGGCAAGCCCGTCGGCATCTGCGGCGAGGCCGCCGCCGACCCGCTCCTCGCCGTCGTGCTGGTGGGCCTCGGCGCCACCAGCCTCTCGATGGCCCCCGCAGCGCTGGCGGACGTCCGCCACGCGCTCTCCGAACGCACGCTCGACGAGGCCCGACACCTCGCCGAGCAGGCACTCGCGGCCGATGACGCCGCAGGTGCACGCCACGCCGCGGTCGAAGCCGCCGCGGCATTCCCTCCTCACCAGAAAGAGACGACATCATGACGACGACGTCACCGGCCCCCGCGAAGGCGAGCGGGCTCCGAACGGGCGTGCAGCGTTTCGGCACGTTCCTCTCCGGCATGATCATGCCCAACATCGCGGCGTTCATCGCCTGGGGCTTCATCACCATGCTGTTCATCCCCGCCGGGTTCTTCGGCGCTGACAGCCCCTTCGGGTGGCACTGGGCTCCGGTCGCCGAGATCATCGGCGGCGGCGGCGACTCGGCCGCGATCGGCTGGCAGGGAGCCATGACGGCCCTCGCCGAAGGCGACGGGGGCAACTTCCTCGGCTACGTCGGGCTCGTCGGCCCGATGGTGACCTACCTCCTGCCGCTCCTCATCGCCAACACCGCCGGACGCATGGTCTACGGCGAGCGCGGCGGCGTGGTCGCGACCATCGCCACCATGGGCGTCATCGTCGGCACGAACATCCCCATGTTCCTCGGCGCGATGATCATGGGCCCGATCGCCGCCTGGATCACCAAGCAGATGGACCGGCTGTGGGAGGGCAAGATCCGCCCCGGCTTCGAGATGCTCGTCAACAACTTCTCGGCCGGCATCCTCGGCATGATCCTCGCGATCGTCGGCTTCTTCGCCTTCGGTCCGGTCATGCTCGGCGTCAGCGCCGTGCTCGGTGCCGCCGTCGACTGGCTCGTTTCGCTGAACCTGCTGCCCCTGGTCTCGATCATCGTCGAGCCCGCCAAGGTGCTGTTCCTCAACAACGCGATCAACCACGGTGTCTTCACCCCGCTCGGCATCGAGCAGGCGACCGAGACCGGCAAGTCGATCCTGTTCCTCATCGAGGCCAACCCCGGCCCCGGGCTCGGCCTGCTCCTCGCCTTCACCTTCTTCGGTGTCGGTGCGGCGAAGGCGTCGGCTCCCGGTGCCGCCATCATCCAGTTCTTCGGTGGCATCCACGAGATCTACTTCCCGTACGCGCTCAGCAAGCCGACCACCATCCTGGCGCTCATCGCCGGTGGTGCGGCCGGTGTCACCACGAACATGCTGCTCGGCGGAGGCCTGGCGTTCCCGGCAGCCCCCGGCAGCATCATCGCGGTGACCGCCGCAGCGATCGGCCCCGGCATCGGCAACCTCGTGGTCGTCTACCTGTCGGTCCTCATCGCCGCCGCCGTGACGTTCGTGATCACCGCCGTCATCCTGCGCGCCTCCCGCAAGCGCGACCTCGAGGCCGAGGACACCTTCGGCGACGCGATCGCGCAGACCGAGGCGAACAAGGGCAAGTCGTCGGCCGCGATGGACGCGCTCCGCACCTCCACCGCCGCCCCGACGGCCGCGGGCACCGCTGTCGCCACCGACCGCCGCATCGAGCACGTCGTGTTCGCGTGCGACGCCGGCATGGGCTCGTCGGCGATGGGCGCGAGCGTGCTGCGCAACAAGTTCAAGAAGGCGGGCGTCGAAGGCGTCACGGTCACCAACCAGGCGATCGCGAACCTCGACGGCACGGCCGACCTCGTGATCACGCAGCAGCAGCTGACCGACCGCGCGAAGGCGCAGTCGCCGGACTCGGTGCACGTGTCGGTCGACAACTTCATGAATTCGCCCAAGTATGAAGAGGTCGTCGAGATGGTGCGCGCCCAGCGCGGCACCGGCGCCTGACAGACACCGGAGGGGCGGATGCCCTGGCATCCGCCCCTCCGGACCATCCCGGAACATCGCGAAAGGAAGATCATGAGCGTTCTCACCCCCGGCCAGGTCCGCATCCACGCCGGCTCCACGACGCAGGAGGCCGCCCTCCAGGAGGCGACGGACATCCTCGTCGAGGCGGGCGCGGTCACCCCGGCCTACGTCGACGCGATGCGCCAGCGCGAGCAGACCGTGTCGACCTACATGGGCAACGGCCTCGCCATCCCCCACGGCACGAACGAGACCAAGGACGCGATCCTCGACTCGGCCCTGTCTGTCGTGCGCTACGACGGCGGCGTGGACTGGGCGGGCGAGCCCGCGACCTTCGTCATCGGCATCGCCGGAAAGGGCGACGAGCACCTCGAGATCCTCTCGCAGATCGCCATCCTGTTCTCCGACGAGGACGACGTCGCGAAGCTCAACGCGGCACAGACCCCCGAAGAGCTCTACGCGCTGCTCTCGGCGGTGAACGAGGCATGAAGGCCGTCCAGTTCGGCGCCGGGAACATCGGCCGCGGATTCGTCGGTCTGCTGCTCGCGGAGGGCGGATACGAGGTCGTCTTCTCCGACGTGGCGAGCGACCTCGTCGCCGCGATCAACGCGCAGACCGAGTACACCGTGCACGAGGTCGGCCCCGGAGGAGTGGACCGCGTCGTCACCGGATTCCGCGCCGTCGACAGCAAGGCCGATCCGGATGCGGCCGCCGACGAGGTCGCCACGGCCGACGTCGTCACCTGCGCGGTGGGCCCCACGGTGCTGCGGTTCATCGCGCCGACGATCGTCGCCGGTCTCACCCGCCGCTCGCCCGACGCGGCCCCGGTGAAGATCATGGCGTGCGAGAACGCCATCGGGGCGACCGATCTGCTCCGCGCCGAGATCGAGCGCGTGGCCGGCGCCGACGCGACCGACATCCTGTCCCGTGCCGTGTTCGCCAACACCGCCGTCGACCGCATCGTCCCCGCGCAGCCCGAGGGGGCAGGCGTCGACGTCACGGTCGAGCCGTACTTCGAGTGGACGATCGAGGCCGGACCCTTCGGCGGCGACCTGCCGAACATCCCCGGCGCCCACTTCGTCGACGATCTGGCCCCCTACATCGAGCGCAAGCTCTTCACGGTGAACACGGGGCACGCCGCGACGGCCTACTTCGGCGCGCGCGCCGGTATCGAGCGCATCTCCGACGCGCTCGACGAGCCGCAGATCGCCGCCGCCGTCACGGCCGCGCTGGAGGAGACCTCGGCGGTCCTCTCCGCAGTGCACGGTCTGGACCCCGCGGATCTCGCCGCCTATCGCGCGACGATCCTCGACCGGTTCCGCAATCCGGCGCTCGTCGACACCGTCCAGCGCGTCGGTCGCCAGCCGCTGCGGAAGATCTCCCGTCACGAGCGCTTCATCGGTCCGGCCGCCGCCGCCGCCGAGCACGGGCTGTCGTCCGCGGCGCTCGTCGCCG
>DAMDKH010000193.1:0-4053 GCA_032099965.1 Microbacterium sp. | reverse complement strand
TGGCGGCCGCCGCGCTCGTCAGGCGAGGGCGTCAGGCGAGGACGGCCAGCAGACGCTCTCGCACCTCGCGGCGCAGCACCTTGCCGATGAGCGAGCGCGGCAGGTCGTCGACGAGCACGATGCGGCGCGGCACCTTGTAGGGCGTGAGCCGGGTGCGGCAGAAGTCGCGCAGGGCGTCGGTGTCGAGCGCGGCGCCGTCGCGGAGCACCACGGCGGCGGCCACCTCTTCTCCTCCGCTCGATCGGGGCAGCCCGACGACGGGGACACGTTGAACCCGCCGGTGATGATGAGTTCCTTGCGGCGGTCGACGATGGTGACGAAGCCGTCGGCGGAGACCTCGGCGATGTCGCCCGTGCGCAGCCAGCCGCCGGGCAGCAGGGCCGCGGCGGTCTCGCTCGGACGATTCCAGTAGCCCTGGAACACCTGCGGGCCGCGGATGAGCAGCTCGCCCGATGCGCCGGGCGCCGCGGCGACGTCGGGGTCGGCGGGGTCGACGAGGCGGATCTCGGTGCTCGGGAACGGGACCCCGACGGTGCCGGGGCGACGGGTGGGGCCCATCGGATTCCCGAGCGCGACGGGGGATGCCTCGGTCATGCCGTACCCCTCGACGAGCAGACCGCCGGTCGCCTCCTCCCAGCGTCGCACGGTGGCGACGGGAAGGCTCATCGCCCCGGAGATGGCGAAGCGCACGGTCGAGAGGTCGAGCGTGCCCCGCCCGGCCGCTCGGGCGAGCTGGTCGTAGATCGGCGGCACGGCGGGGAGGAAGGTCGGCGGGCTGGAGCGCACGGCATCGGTCACCAGTCCGAGGTCGAAGGTGGGGAAGAGCACGAGCTTCGCGCCGATGCTCATCGCGAACGTCAGGCACAGGGTCATGCCGTACGCGTGGAACAGGGGCAGCACGCCGTAGAAGGTCTCCTCGCCCTCGGAGAGCCCCGGCACCCAGGCCTGTCCCTGCATCGCGTTGGCGCGCAGGTTGGCGTGCGTGAGGATCGCTCCCTTGGGTGAGCCGGTCGTGCCACTCGTGTACTGCAGCAGAGCGGTGTCGCCGAGCCCGGGCGCGGGTGTGCGCGACGAGAGGCGGCGGTGATCGACGAGCTTCTGCCACGGCAGGTAATGCCGGGTGCGGGGCGTGGCGGTCAGCTTCGCCCGTGCGGCGCGGGCCTGAGGAAGCGGCAGCCGCAGCAAAAGACGCTTCGAGGCGGGCATGGCCGAGGGGAGGTCGACGCTGACGATGTGGTCGACTGCGAGGTCGGCGGGGAATCCCGCGATGGTGTCGACGACCTTGTCCCAGACGACGGCGACGCGAGCGCCGTGGTCTTCGAACTGGTGGCGCAGCTCCCTGGCCGTGTAGAGCGGGTTGTGCTCGACGACGATCGCGCCGAGGCGCAGGGTGGCGTAGAACGCGACGACGTGCTGGGGGCAGTTCGGCAGGATGAGGGCCACGCGATCGCCGGGGCCGACGCCGAGTCGCCGCAGTCCCTCCGCGGCGCGGTCGATCTGCTCGCCGAGCTCGCGATACGTCGTGGTGGCGCCGAAGAACTCGAGGGCCGGACGGCGTGCGAACGCCTTCACACTCGCGGCCATCATCTCGGGCAGCGTCTGCGACGGCTCCTCGATGTCGGCGGGGACCCCCTCGGCGTACGAGGTCAGCCAGGGGCGGGATTCGAGGGAGACAGCGTCCATACCGCCATCCTGCCCTGCTCTCCTGCGTGTCGGCCGGAACAATCCGTGGCGTGATCTGGTTGCACCCGGTCAACAGTTGCGCTTTCGCAACTACCGACGTATAGTTGACACTTATCAACTTCCTACTCAGGAGCATCCACACGTGACAACGCCTTCTTCTCCCCCCGCCGCCGAAGCCACGCGCTCGGCGCGCGAGGTCTTCACCGCGATCTCCGGCCTCGTCGTCGGCATGTTCGTCGCCGTCCTGTCCGGCACCGTGGTGTCGACCTCGATGCCCGTCATCATCGCCGACCTCGGCGGCACGCAGTCCCAGTACACCTGGGTCATCACCGCGAGCCTGCTGGCCACGGCCGTCTCGACCCCCATCTGGGGCAAGCTCGCCGACCTGGTCGACCGCAAGATCCTCGTGCAGATCTCGCTCATCCTGTTCACCGTCGGCACGGTCATCGCCGGATTCTCGACCGACACGAACATGCTCATCGCCGTGCGCGTCGTGCAGGGCATCGGCGTCGGCGGCCTCATGTCGCTCGTCATGATCGCCGTGGCCCTCATCATCTCGCCCCGTGAGCGCGGCAAGTACATGGGTGTCGTCGGCGGCATCATGGCCCTCGGCACCATCGGCGGCCCGCTTCTCGGCGGGCTCCTCACCGACGTGTGGGGATGGCGCTCGAACTTCTTCGTCGGCGTGCCCTTCGCCATCGTCGCCCTCGTGCTGCTGCAGTTCACCCTGCACCTGCCCAAGCCCCAGCGCGACCGCAAGGTGTCGATCGACTACTTCGGCATCGTGCTGCTCGCCGTCGGCGTCTCGAGCCTGCTGATCTGGGTGTCGATGGGCGGCAACCAGTTCGAGTGGGACTCGTCGACGAGCATCATGCTCGCCGCCATCGGCGGCGTCGCGATCGCCGGATTCATCACGGTCGAGTTCTTCGTGAAGGAACCGATCGTCCCGATGTCGCTGTTCCGCAACCGCACCTTCACCCTGTCGGTGATCGCGTCGATCGCCATCGGCGTGTCGATGTTCGCCACCTCGGTGTTCCTCGCCCAGTACTTCCAGCTCGCCCGTGGCGCCACGCCGACCGAGTCGGGCCTCATGACCATCCCGATGATCATCGGCCAGATGGGGGCGTCGATCATCATCGGCCAGCTCGTCAGCCGCTTCGGCAAGTGGAAGGGCTGGATGCTCGCCGGCTCCGTCCTCGCCACGATCGGCGTGAGCCTCATGTCGACGCTCCGCTACGACACCCCGTTCCCGCTGGTCGCGACGTACATGTTCGTGCTCGGCGCCGGTCTCGGCATGGTCATGCAGAACCTCACGCTCATCGTGCAGAACGACACCGCCCCGCAGCAGCTGGGCGCCGCGTCGTCGAACGTGAACTTCTTCCGCACGATCGCCGGCACCATCGGCGTGACGATCATGGGCTCGCTGCTCTCCAGCAGCGTCGCCACGTATGTGAAGGACGGCCTGAAGGGCTTCGTCCCCACGACGCAGGACGAGGTCGACGCGCTGCAGCACCTCGGCTCGGGCGACGTGCCCAAGGTCGGCCAGCTGCCCGAGACGGTCCGCTCGATCGTCGAGAGCGCCTACGGCCACGGGATCGCGGATGCCTTCATCATCGCCATCCCGCTCGCCGTGATCGCCATCATCGCCATCGCGTTCATCAAGAACAAGCCGCTGTCGACGAAGAACGCCGCCGAGCAGATGCGCGAGCAGGCCGAGGAGTCGGTGATCGAGGTCGGCGAGGCCGAGGTCGGCGCGTCGCTGCAGACCGGAGCGATCCGCATCGCCGGAACCGAGTCGGCGTCGCCGTCGACGGGCTCCGTCACGGTGCTCGAGCGCGAGGACCGGGAGCCGAGGCGCTGAGGTGGCTTCCTCCCAGACCGTGACCGCGCCCGACGTCGACACCGCGTTGGCCGATCTCCAGACGCACCTGAACCTCATCTTCGCGAGGACCAGGAGCATGTGGAAGGAGTCGGCCGCGCGGATCGACCCCGAGCTGCAGGTCGGCGGCTACAAGCTGCTCACGTTCATCGATCGGGCCGGCTCGGCCAGTGCGCACGAGCTCGCCGACCGGTTCGAGATGGACAAGTCGGTCATCAGCCGTCAGGTGCGGATGCTGGAGGAGCTGGGGCTGCTCGAGTCGCGGCCCGACCAGCGGGACGGGCGCCTCCGGGTGCTGACGCCCACGCCGCAGGCGTGCACGGCGCTCGCCGAGCTGCGGCGCGACCACAGCATCCGTCTGCGCGAGATCGTGGAGGAGCTGACGCCGGAGGAGATTCAGGCGGCCTCGAAGGTCTTCCGCCTGCTCGCCGAGGTGTGAGCGACGCTCTCCGCGCGGGTCACGAAGCCCCGCCGTCCGCGTGACGGCGGGG
>DAMDKH010000192.1:3846-4077 GCA_032099965.1 Microbacterium sp. | reverse complement strand
CAGTGGTCACGGATGCATGAGCGGCGGGGGCGACGAGGGCCCCAGCGAAGGCTCCGAGGACGGCCGCCGGGACGGCCAGAGCCGGGAGGCGTCTGCGGTGCTCAGTGCGGCGCGGAGTCATGAGGGAGCCCCTTTCGAGTGGTGCCACGCTGACACGGCCTGGGACAGAAGTCAACAGAAGTGAGACATGGGACTGGTGTGACGGATGGAGCTCCTGGGGTCGTCGATGCG
>DAMDKH010000192.1:0-3836 GCA_032099965.1 Microbacterium sp. | reverse complement strand
CAGGAGCGCGCCGTGGGATAGTGGTGTGGTGTCTGAGAACGTTGCAGCGACGCCCGCCGTCGAATGGCTGACCATGCCCGACCTCGTCGAGGTGCTCGGCGAACCGCTGAGCCGGGTGCGTCGTCTCATCGACGAGCATCACCTCGTCGGATCCCGCCGGACCGGCGTCTTCGCCGTGCCCTCGGTGTTCATCGTCGACGGCCGGCCGCTGAGCTCGTTGCGCGGCACGATCATCGTCCTGCAGGACGCCGGGTTCTCGGACGACGAGCTCATCGACTGGCTGCTCGACGAAGAGGAGACGATGGGACGTTCTCCGATCGCCGCGCTGCGCGAGGGCCACAAGAGCGAGGTGCGGCGGATCGCCCGCACGCTCGCCTGACGACTCGCCTGGCGGTCGGGTCAGGCGCTCCGCACGGTTGCGGCCTCGGCGAGGTCGCGCAGGCCGCTCACCGCGGCGATGTCCAGGCGTGCGCCGGAGAGCGCGGCGTCGGCCTCCTTCGCATAGTCCGTGATCATCGCCTCCACCCGGCTGAGCGCTCCGGTGTCGATCATGGTCGTGCGCACCGTCTCCTGCTGCGCCGTGAGTGCCGGGTCGCCGAGGAGTTCGTCCAACACGCGACGGTCGGCAGGGGACAGCTGCTCCCGCGCGAAGGCGACGAGAACCGTTCGCTTGCCTTCGCGGAGGTCGTCGCCGGCGGGCTTGCCGGTGACGGCTTCATCGCCGAACACACCGAGGACGTCGTCGCGGAGCTGGAACGCCATGCCGACCGGATGGCCGAAGGCGCGAAGCGCGGACAGCTGCGCGTCGTCGGCGCCGGCGAGGGCGGCCCCGAGCACGAGCGGCTGGACGATGCTGTAGCGCGCCGACTTCAACGACGCCACGCGCAGCGCGCGCTCCGCATGGGTGGCGTCGTCGTTCACGCTCCAGGCCGACTCCTCCGCGATGTCGAGGAACTGCCCCACCGTGACGTCGCGGCGCATCCGCGCGTACTCCAGCCGCACCGCGTCCGCCCGCGGGTGCGCGCTCAACGCGGATTCGAGCAGGTCGTCGCTCCAGGCGACGAGCAGGTCTCCGAGCAGGATCGCGGCGGACCGGCCGAAGTCGCCGGCGTCGCCGCTCCAGCCCGACGTGCGGTGGGCGGCCTCGAGCGCTCGATGGGCGGCGGGGCGGCCGCGGCGGGTGTCGGAGTTGTCGATGAGGTCGTCGTGCACGAGGGCGGCCGACTGGAAGATCTCCAGTGCGGCGCAGAGGTCCCACAGCGCGTCGCTCTCCACGGGATCCTGCCCGTCGAGGTGCGCCACGGCCGCCCATCCGGCGTGGCAGAAGCGCGCGCGCAGTCTCTTGCCGCCGCGTAGCGTGTCGGCCGCGGCATCGACGAGGGCGACGGCGTCCGACCCGTACTCCGTCGACTCCCGACGCATCCGTTCGAGGAACCCCGCGAGGCGTTCGGAGACGGCTGCGGAGACGGCGGCGGGGGAGGACACGACTCCCAGCATACGTATAGGAAGGCACCGTCCAATCGCTAGCCTGGGGAGCATTCCCGAGCGTAGAATGAGACGCACGACACCCGAGGGGGACGAAATGCCACTCTCCGAACAGGAGCAGCGTCTGCTCGACGAGATGGAACGCCATCTCCTGCACAACGACGCCGATGTTGTCAGCGCGCCTTCGGGCGATCGCACGCTCAGCTACCGCAACCTCGTCTACGGTGCACTCCTCGTCCTCGCCGGTGTCGGCGGTCTCGTCGTCGGGGTCATCCTCGGCGACATCTGGGGCATCGTCGTGGGAGTCGTCGGGTTCGCTGCGATGCTGGCCGGCGTGATGCTGGCCGTGACTCCGGTGCGGCGCACGGGTGTCACCGCTCCTCGGCCCGAACGCGCGGCGGCGAAGCCCCAGGGCTCGGCGTCCTTCATGGATCGTATGAACGACCGATGGGACCGCCGCCACGAAGGGCAGTGATCCCTTCTCCTCCACTCTTCTTCCGAAGGCCCGGATGCTCTGAGCATCCGGGCCTTCGTCGTCCCCGGGAGTGTCGGTCGGCGCGGGGGAACGGGGGAGGCGACCGCGCGCCCTGACGCCCGTCCGCGGCCCCGTGCGGCCGTGCCCACCGACCCTCCACTCGCCCTCCACCGTCCTCCACCCGTGCCGGGCCGCGTGATTCCGGGCTTGTCGGAGAGGCAGGTGCCCCGACGACGGCTCCTGTCGCATATTCACCGTAGGAATGTGGAGGGAAGTGGAGTAAAGTGGGGCGCACCTCGAGTTGGCCGGACGGAGAGGGGGTGATGGCTGATGCTGTTGGGGACGCATTCTCCGAAGCTGGACGACAAAGGACGGGTCATCCTTCCTGCGAAGTTCCGCGAAGACCTCGGTGGCGGCATCGTCGTCACCCGAGGACAGGAGCGCTGCCTCTACGTCTTCAGCACGGCCGAGTTCGAGTCGATGCACGAGCGGATCCGCCAGGCCCCGCTCGCGAACAAGCAGGCGCGTGACTTCATGCGCCTGTTCCTCTCCGGCGCCAGCGCGGAGATGCCCGACAGCCAGAACCGCATCACCATCCCCGCGCACCTCCGCCAGTACGCGGGACTGCAGAAAGAGCTCATCGTCACCGGAGTCGGCGCACACGCCGAGATCTGGGACGCGGAGAGCTGGAACGCCTACCTCGCCGCCGGCGAGGAGACGTACTCCGATCTGGAGCAGGAGGTGATCCCGGGCCTGTTCTGACCTCGGCTGTGATGCCCCGCCGCTCCCGCCCCGACACACTTCCCCGGTGTCGGGTCGCGAAGCGGAGGGGGATCAGAGCCGAAGGTCACCCGAAAGAGATCATGAACCTCCGAGACATCCACACCCCGGTCCTGCTCGAGCGCTGCATCGAGCTCCTCGCTCCCGCCCTCCAGGCGGACGGAGCGGTCCTCGTCGACGCCACCCTCGGCATGGGCGGCCACGCGGAGGCCTTTTTGGAGCGGTTCGACAACATCCGCCTCATCGGACTCGATCGCGACACCGACGCCCTCCGCATCGCCGGACAGCGTCTGGAGCGGTTCGCGGACCGGCTCACCCTCGTGCACACGGTCTACGACGAGATCGGTCTGCACGCGCAGGGCGCTGCCGGCATCCTCTTCGACCTGGGCGTCTCGTCCCTGCAGCTCGACGAAGCCGAGCGGGGATTCGCGTACTCCAAGGACGCTCCACTCGACATGCGCATGGACCAGACGAAGGGGCTGACGGCCGCCGAAGTCATCGCCACCTACAGCGAAGGCAACCTGCGTCGCATCTTCGAGCGCTACGGCGAGGAGAAACTCGCCGGACGCTACGCCCGGTTCATCATCGAGGCCCGAGGGCGCGCGCCGATCACGCGCTCCGGTGAACTCGTCGAGATCCTCATCGCCGCCACCCCGGCCGCGGCGCAGCGCGCGGGGCATCCCGCTAAGCGCGTCTTCCAGGCGCTGCGCATCGAGGTGAACTCGGAGTTGAGCGTGCTGGCCGATGCCATCCCGCCCGCCATGGACGCGCTGAGCATCGGCGGACGCATCGTCGTCATGTCGTACCAGTCGCTCGAGGACCGACTGGTGAAGCAGGCGTTCGCCGCGGCGTCGGCCTCCACGGCTCCGGCGGGTCTCCCGGTGGAGCTTCCCGAGCACGCCCCCCGTTTCCGCGTGCTCACGAAGGGTGCCGAGCTCGCCGACGAGGCGGAACGCGCCCGCAACCCCCGCGCCATCCCCGTTCGTCTCCGAGCGGCCGAGAAGATCCGAGACTCCGCATGAGCGCCCCCGCCGTCGTCCGTCGTCCGACGCCGTCGAGCGCGCCCGCGGTCGCGGCCCCCCGTCGCCTCCAGCCC
>DAMDKH010000191.1:0-4081 GCA_032099965.1 Microbacterium sp. | reverse complement strand
AGACGATGGTGCCGAACACCTCGGCGACGAAGGCATCCATGCTCGGCCGGTAGTGGGCGACGAGGGCGGGGGCGACCCCCACGCGCGTCGCGACCGCCCGCGTGGTCAGGGCCGTCAGACCGCCCTCGCGCGCCAGGGCCAGGGCGCCGTCGAGGATGGCCTTCTCCCGCTCGGCTGCGGGCAGCCGCCGTCGGGCGGGTGTTGACGTCTCATCCATCGACGGTTAGCTTAGGGCTTATTGGCCGCACGTTCAACAATGTGCGCCACGGACGACGAAGGAGCACCATGACCTGGCGCATGCCCGCCGAGACGGCCCGCCACGAACGCACCTGGATGGCGTTCCCCGTCGAGGGGCCGACCCTCGGCGCATCGACGTCGGAGCGCGAGGAGGGATACGAGACGTGGACCGCCGTGGCCCATGCCGTGCACGAGTTCGAACCCGTCTCGATGCTCGTCGACCCGAGTGAGGTCGCCCGGGCCCGCCGGATGCTCAGTCGCAGCATCGACATCATCGAGGCACCCGTCGACGAGTTCTGGATGCGCGACTCCGGGCCCACGTTCGTGATCGACGACGCGCGGCCGGGGGTGCTCGGCGCCGTGGACTGGATCTTTAACGGCTGGGGGGCGCCCGCCTGGGCGGAATGGCGGAAGGCGGCCCAGCACGCCCGCGTCATCGCCGGAGCGGTCGGGGCGGAGATCATCAGCTCGACGCTCGTGAACGAGGGCGGCGGCATCCACGTCGACGGCGAGGGCACCGTGCTGCTCACCGAGACGGTGCAGCTCGATCCGCGTCGCAACCCCTTCGCCGACCGGGAGCGCGTCGAAGCCGAGATGGCCCGCACCCTCGGCGCGACGACCGCCCTATGGCTGCCCCGCGGTCTCACCCGCGACTACGACGAGTTCGGCACCAACGGACACGTCGACATCGTCGCCACGCTCGTCGCGCCGGGCCGACTGCTCCTGCACGAGCAGCGGGATCCGGCGCACCACGACCACGCGGTGACGCGTGACCTGCGGACGCATCTGGCCACGCAGACGGATGCCGCCGGCCGCCGCTTCGAGATCATCGACCTCCCCGCGCCCGCCACCCTCCGCGACGACGAGGGCTTCGTCGACTGGAGCTACGTCAACCACCTGGTGACGAACGACGGCGTGGTCGCGTGCGGCTTCGGAGACGACGCCGCGGATGCCGAGGCACGGGCCATCCTCGCGGACGCCTACCCCGGACGCCGCGTCGTGACCGTCGACGCGCGCCCGCTCTTCGCCCGCGGTGGCGGCATCCACTGCATCACCCAGCAGCAGCCCGCGCTCGGAGGGACCGTCTGATGGAGGTCACCGAGGCATCGATCGCCGACCTGCGCACCGCCCTCGCCGACGGCAGCACGACGGCCGTCGCGCTCGTCGACGCCTATCTCGCGCGGATCGCCGCGTATGACGGACCCGACACCCCCACGGCCCTGAACGCCGTGGTCGTGGCGAACCCCGACGCCCGCGCGGAAGCCGAGGCATCCGACGCCCGCCGGGCGCGCGGAGAGGTTCGGGGGCCGCTCGACGGCATCCCCTACACCGCGAAGGACAGCTATCTCGTGCGCGGTCTCACCGCAGCCGCGGGCAGTCCGGCGTTCGCGGAGCTCGTCGCGCGACGTGACGCCTTCACCATCGAGCGTCTGCGTGCCGCTGGCGCGATCTGCCTCGGTCTCACCAACATGCCTCCGATGGCGAACGGGGGCATGCAGCGCGGTGTGTACGGACGCGCCGAGAGCCCCTACTCGGCCGCGTGGCTGACCGCCCCGTTCGCCTCCGGATCGTCGAACGGCTCCGGCACGGCGACGGCCGCGAGCTTCGCCGCGTTCGGGCTGGGTGAGGAGACCTGGTCGAGCGGACGAGGGCCGGCGACGAACAACAGCCTGTGCGCCTACACCCCCTCCCGCGGGATCATCTCGGTGCGGGGCAACTGGCCGCTGGTCCCGACCATGGACGTCGTCGTCCCGCACACGCGGTCGCTGGCCGATCTGCTCGAGGTGCTCGACGTGATCGTCGCCGACGACCCGGAGACACGGGGCGACTTCTGGCGCACCCAACCCTGGGTGCGCATTCCCCGGGCGTCGGAGGTGCGCCCCGACTCCTACCCCGCCCTCGCACAATCCGCCGAGAACGCCCTCCGCGGGCGACGCCTCGGCGTGCCGCGCATGTACATCGGCGAGGACGCAGACGCCGGCACCTCGGCCGAACCCGGCATCGGCGGGCCGACCGGACGGCGCATCGAGCCCCGCCCCTCCGTCCTGCGACGCTGGGCCGCCGCGCGCGCCGATCTCGAAGCCGCCGGGGCGACGGTGATCGACGTCGATCTCCCGGTGGTCTCGAACTACGAGGGCGATCGGCCGGGAGCACCGACGATCGCCACCCGTGGGTTGGTATCGCCGGAGTACCTGCGCCGGGAGATCGTCGATCTCTCGGCCTGGGCCTGGGAGGACTTCCTGCAGGCCAACGGCGATCCGGCTCTGCACTCCCTCGCCGACGTCGATGGTGCCCGGATCTTCCCCCACCCCGTCGGTGCGCTGCCCGACCGCTACGACGGATTCGACGACGACATCGCCGACTACCCGGCGTGGGTCCGCGCGCACCCCGACGCATCGTGGAGCGACATGCCCGAGCTGCCGGGCGGCGTGCGCGGACTCGAGGAGACCCGTCGCCTCGACCTCGAGGAGTGGATGGACGCCCTCGGGCTCGACGCCGTCGTCTTCCCGGCCGTCGCCGACATCGGCCCGGCCGACATGGACGTCGATCCGCGGTCCGCCGACGCGGGCTGGCGCAACGGCGTGTGGATCGCCAACGGGAACCTGGCCGTGCGCCACCTCGGGATCCCCACGGTGACGGTGCCGATGGGAGTGCTCGACGACATCGGCATGCCCATCGGTCTCACCTTCGCCGGGCGGGCGTACGACGACGTCGCGCTCCTCCGCCTCGCCGCGGGCTTCGAGCAGAGCGGTCGGCCGGGCGAGCGACGGGTGCCGCCGCCTCGCACCCCTCCCCTCCCCGGGTGACCGGCGCCACGAGCCCGGCCGCCGCGGGTCACTCCGCGGCCCGCACGACTCCGAGCTCGTAGGCGAGGATGACGGCCTGCACGCGGTGGGGCAGGTCGAGCTTGACGAGGATGCGCCCGAAGTGCGCCTTCACGGTCGACTCGCTGAGATGGAGGGTCGCGGCGATCTCCGCGTTGGTCAGGCCGCGCGCCACCTGCAGGAACACCTCCCGCTCGCGCTCGGTGAGCACGGCCAACGCCTCGTCGCTCGCGCGCCGGTCCTCCCCGGCGAGGTGGGGAAGCGCGACCTCGATGAGCTTCGCCGTGAGCCGGGGCGAGATGACGGCGTCGCCCGACGCGATCCTGCGCACGGCGGCGACCAGCTCGGCCGGCGGGGTGTTCTTGAGCAGGAACCCCGCCGCGCCGGCCCGCAACGCTCCGAACGCGGACTCGTCGAGATCATAGGTGGTGAGCACGAGCACCCGGGCACCGGGCAGCCGCCTCGCGAGTACCCGGGTGGCGTCGATGCCGTCCATGCCCGGCATCCGCACGTCCATGAGGATGACATCCGGTGTCCACCGCATGGCGACGTCGACGGCCTCGACGCCGTCCGCGGCCTCCCCCACCACCCGGATGTCGGACTCGGACTCCAGCACGAGGCGGAGACCGTACCGCACCAGCTCCTGGTCGTCGGCGATCATCACCGAGATCGGCGCGGCATCGGGGATCGTCATCGGTCCTCCCTGCGCAGTCGCACGAACAGGCGCCAGCCGCCACCGGATCGGGGGCCCGCCTCCACCGACCCATCGTAGAACGCGGCGCGTTCGCGGATGCCGACCAGGCCCCGGCCCGGGTCTTCCGACGGCGCGCTGGGAGCCGACCGATCCTCGACGAGGATCGTGACGGCACGGTCGTCGATGACGAGCCGCACGAGCGCCTCCCGCACGTCGCGACCGTGGCGCAGGATGTTCGTGAGCGCCTCCTGCACGATCCGGTAGACGGTGAGCCCGATCACGGCGTCGTCCGCGAGGGCCCCGGTCTGCTCGAGCCGGACGGGCA
>DAMDKH010000190.1:0-4086 GCA_032099965.1 Microbacterium sp. | reverse complement strand
GCCTCGCGCTCGGGAGGAGTCGACGTCGAGCACCTGCTCGCCCTCTGGCTCGACGAGCTGGGGGCGGAGCACGTCTTCGCCGCGCAGCGGGGAGTGGTGCACGGTCTGCTGCGCGAAGACCTCGTCGCCGCCCTCGCCGAGCGGGTGCGGGCGGCCACGTCGCCGCTGCATCTCGGGGTGGGCGAGGCGACGCCGACGGATGCCGTGGCCCGTAGCGTCGACCAGGCGCACCAGGCGTGCGAGACGGCGCGGTCCACCGGGGAGCGGGTGGTGCACTTCCATGCGATCCCGACCGTGTCCTTCGTGCTCGATCGGCTCGACGACGAGTCGACCCGCCGCATCGCCACGGTGCTCGACCCCGTGCGCGCCGCCGATCAGGGCGCGGCGCTCATCGACACGCTCCGCACCTTCCTCGCGACGAACGGGGCGTGGGGCGACAGCGCCGCCCGGCTGCACATCCACCGTCAGACGCTCACTTCGCGCATCCGCCGCATCGAGGACCTCTCGGGCCTCTCGCTCGCCGACCAGGACGACAGGGTGGCCGCGTGGCTCGCACTGCGGGCGGATGACCACTGACCGGACCCGTCCCTCGTACGCCCAGGCGCCTTCTCCATCCGCGCACGGCCGGTTCGGCGGCCAGCGCGCGAGGCGTTCGATGTGGCGCTCGGCAGCGGGGAGGATGGAGGCATGTCCGCGAACCCGAGCCGACGCCTGCTCTCCTCCGTGCGCCGCATCCTGCACACCGACCCGTCGAGCGTCGCCCACACCGAGGCGATGCCGGTCATCGACGAGCGCACCGTGCCTCGCGTGCTCGACCTCGCCACCCGCATCGGGGAGGCGATGTTCGCCGTCGGAGCATCGGCGCACGAGGTGACGCTCGCCATCATCCGCGTCTGCGAGGCGTACCGCCTGCGCGGGGTGCAGGTCGACGTCACCTACAACTCGATCACGGTCTCGTTCCACCTCAGCGGGGAGGTGTGGCCCGAGACCCTCGTGCGCGTGGTGCGGGTCGCCGCCCCCGACCACGCCAAGCTGCAGCGCGTGCAGGCGCTCGTCGCCGACATCGACGCCGGACTCGACCTCGAGACCGCACGCGCGACCTTCCGTGCCATCCGGCGCACGCCCTTCCGCTACCAGCAGTCGGTCGTGGTGGTCGCTCGCGCACTCCTGGCGGTGGGCGTGAGCATCCTCCTGGGCGCCGCCCCCATCATCGTCGGGCTCACCTTCATCGCTGCCCTCGGTGCAGCGGTCACACAGGCCGGCCTGGCGCGCCTGCGCGTGCCGCTGTTCTTCAGCCAGATCGCGGGAGGGCTGGTGACCACGGCCATCGCGGTGGCCGTGTCGGCCCTGGGCGCGGCGGGGATCGAGCCGTTCGTCGACATCCGCCCCTCGATCATCGTGGCGTCCGGCATCGTGCTGATGCTCTCCGGGCTCACCGTCGTCGGAGCGGCGCAGGATGCCATCGACGGGTTCGCCCTGACCGCCGGCGGCCGCATCCTCGACCTCACCATGCAGACCCTCGGTGTGGTGATCGGCATCCTCGTGGGGCTGGAACTCGGCGGCGTCCTGGGCTTCACCATGGATCTCCCCGACGATCCGGCCCCGTTCGGGCCCCTCCCCGGTGTCTTCGCGGGCGCGGTCATCATCTCGGTCGCCGTCGCGGTGCACAACGGCGCGGGCATCCGCATCATCCTCGTCAGCGCGCTCCTCAGCGCCATCACGATCGCCGGCTACACGGCGGGCACGGCCGTCACCCTCAACGCGGCCGCGGCGAGCGCCCTCGGCGCCCTGCTCGCGAGCTTCGTGGGCATGCTGATCGCCCACGGACTGCACGTGCCGTCGGTCGCCGTGACGACGGCCGCCATCGTGCCCCTCGTGCCCGGTGTCGCGGTGTTCCAGGGGCTGCTCGAGATCGTGCACTCGGGCGGCTCGACCAGCGGAGTGATGGGGGCGGGCGGATCGCTCGTCGGTGCAGCCGTCATCGGCATCGGTCTGGCCTCCGGTGCGTCGCTCGGCCTCTACCTCGGCACTCCCCTGCGCGCCACCCTCGAGGGCGTCGCCAAGACGCGTGCGCGCGTGCGCCGCTGAGATCACCCCGGAACCGATATTCCGCTAAGTGACGGTCTCCGAACTTTTTCGCCTCCGCTCTCCCAGAAACTTCACAGACTCGCTAGGTTGTGGGTGTCCCGGCACGTGCGTCGTCGCGCGCGCGCCCATCTCCTGCAGTGCGATACCAGCGAGACGAGAAGATGACTCCCCAGAGAAGACGAGCAGCAGCAGGTGCCTCCACAGCGGCGCTGATCCTGGCCATGGGCGGTGCCCTGCTGCCGGGCGCCGCGACCGCGGACGAGAGCACGACCGCCCCCACGAGCGGCGCATCGTTCGACGCGAACGCCCAGCAGCTCCTGACGACCGGAGACGTCGAAGCGGTCGCGACGAACGCCGACGGAGATGTCGTCGTGTACACCACGACGCCCGCCGACTCCCTCGAAGGAGAGGCCGGAGCCTTCGTCGCCGAGCACTCCAACGTCGTCGTCGAGGTTCTCGACGCCCCGTTCTCGTCGCTCGCCACCACCGACGTCGTGGGCGGCGCGGGATACTTCGCCTACAACCCCGCCACCCCGGAGGCCCCGGGAAGCCTGTGCTCGATCGGCTTCTCCGCCTACACGCCGCAGGGCGACCCGGCCGTGATCTCCGCCGGGCACTGCACCGACGACGGCGCCTTCACGGCAAGCCTGCTCACGCTCCCCACCGGTGACACCGCCGGCGGCGGCACCCAGGTGGCGCCCGTCGCTCCCCTCGCCGAACTCGACTTCTCGCAGTACGGCGGCCCGGGCAACACCGCCGGCGCCGTCGGTGCCACGACGTCGACCGACGTGTCGACGTGGGACATCGTCAACACGGATCTCGACATCCTCCCCGAGGTGACGAACTGGACCACCGCGGCCAGCGAGGACCTCTCCGCGAGCACCGTCCCGGTGCGCGCCGTCGGCAGCGCCCAGCTCGGCGCGTCGGTCAGCAAGTCCGGACGCACCACCGGCTTCACCTCCGGCGTGGTCACCGAGATCAACGGCTGGGCCGAGGTCAGCGGTCGCTTCGTCTACGGCTTCGTCACCAACGTCCCGTCCGCACAGGGCGACTCGGGCGGCGCGGTCATCCAGGGCAACACCGCCGTCGGCATCCTGTCGGGCGGCTCGACCCAGGACGGCGCCCCCATCATGTTCGCGGCCGACCTGAAGAACGCCCTCTCGTTGACCGGCGGCTACACCGTGGCCCTGTTCCTCGACGCCCCCGTCGTCACCTCGCCCGCCCAGGTGGGTGCCGGCGGCACGGTGACCGGCACGGGCCCCGCGAACACCTCCCTCGTGGTCACCCCCGCGGGCGAGGAGTCCTTCCAGGTGGCGATCGGCGCCGACGGCACGTGGTCGTTCCCGGCGCCGCCCGCGACCGGCGAGGTCTCGTACTCGGCCGTCGCACGCTCGGGCTTCAGCGAGTCCGCCGCGACGACGTTCGCCGTGCAGGTCCTCCCCGCAGCCCCCGCCATCACCAGCCCGGCGAACCGCGCCCGCATCGTGTCGGAGGTGACCGAGATCGCCGGAACCGGTGAGGTCGGCGCGACCGTCACCCTCAGCGGCGACGTCACCGGCGAGGCCACGGTCGAGGAGGACGGCTCCTGGTCGTTCCCCGTCGACCTCGGCATCGGCGCGTACTCGGTCACCGCCGTGCAGGACGTCGACGGCACCGACTCGGCGCCGAGCACCTCGGTGTTCGCCGTCATCCCGACGGCCCCGGTCGTCGACGCACCGCTCGACGGACGCACGTACGCCTTCGCCGACGCACCGACCGCCGCGAGCGGCACGGGCCTCGAAGACGCCACGATCACCGTCGTGCGCAACGGGCAGCGCGTAGGTTCGACGCTCGTCACCGACGGCGCGTGGAGCGTCGCCCTCGACGCGCAGGCGGGCGACGTGGTGCTCGAGGTCGTGCAGACCGTCGACGGCCAGAGCAACAGCACCGTCGTCTCGTACGCGGTCGCAGCCGCTCCCACCGCTCCCGGCACGGGCGGCGGCGGAGCAGGCGGCGGAG
>DAMDKH010000189.1:0-4134 GCA_032099965.1 Microbacterium sp. | reverse complement strand
CAGCGGCGGATCACCGACGCTGCGACGGCCGACGACGTGCGCGACCGCCTGGCCCAGCTCGGACGCACCCACGCCCCCGGCGACACCGATCTCGCGTGGACGCGGCTGACCCACTGGCGCGAGCAGCTCGCGGCGGTGCTCGATCAGCCGCCCTTCGAGCCGATCACCGCCGTCGAGGTGCGCGGGGCCGCCGCATCGCCGTCGACCGCGTTGCTCGCGGCCTGGCTCCAGCTCGCCCTGGACGTTCCGGTCCGGTGGTACTCCGAGAAGCCCGAGACCTGGCACGACGGCATCCGTTCGGTGCGGCTGACGCGCGCGTCCGGGGACATCCTCCTCGAGCGCCCTGCCCCCGGCATCGCGGTGCTCACCCAGCCAGAGCAGCCCAAGCACGACCTCCACCTCCCCCGCCGCACGCTGCGCGAGTGCCTCGCCGAAGAGCTGCGCCGGCTGGATCCCGACCTCCTGTACGGTCGAGTGATCACGGAGGGCTGGGAGAAGCTGGGCCCGCCCGAGACAGGAGAGTGACCGACGTGGCGCACACGCAGTCCGCAGAGAAGCGGGTCGTGATCGAAGAGACCCCGTCGGATGTCGCTCGGCGGGTCGCCGATCGGTTCCTCACGCGCCTGCGCGCGAGGACGGTCGACGGCCGTACCGCGCACATCGCACTCACCGGCGGGTCGATGGGCGGCGCCGTGCTCGCGGCGACGCGCGACGACCCCCGCGCGGCGGCGATCGACTGGTCGCTCGTGCACTTCTGGTGGGGCGACGAGCGATTCGTCCCCCGGGACGATCCGGAGCGCAACGCACGGCAGTCGCGCGAGGCGCTGCTCGACCACGTACCCGTGCCCGCGGAGAACATCCACGAGGTGGCCGCCGCCGACAGCGGACTGACCCTCGACGAGGCCGCTGCGGCCTACGCCGCGGAGCTCGCCCGTTTCGGCACCGACGAGCACCCCTGGCCCTCGTTCGCGGTCTGCTTCCTGGGCGTCGGGCCGGATGGCCACATCGCCTCGCTGTTCCCGGACCGCGAGGAGGTGTCGGTCACCGATGCGGCCGCCCTGCCCGTGCGCAACTCCCCCAAGCCCCCGGCCGAGCGCGTCACGCTCACCCGTCCGGTGATCAACGCCTCGAAGCGGGTGTGGATGGTGCTCACCGGTGCCGACAAGGCGTCGGCCCTGGGACTCGCCCTCGCCGGCGCGGCCTACACGAGCGTGCCCGTGGCCGGTGCGCGCGGGCGCAAGCGCACCGTCTTCTTCGTCGACGAGGCGGCTGCCGCGGAGGTCTCGCCGGACCTCATCGATCAGGCGTACTGACGTCGCCGTCTACGGACGGTCAGCACTCCCGGACCCCGATGCCTCACCGGCGTCGGGGTTCGTCGTTCCCGCGCTGCCGCGCGTGATGTCGATCTCCTGGCTGTCGCTCAGCACCTGCGGATGGTAGCGCGCCAGCCCGACCACGCCCCACACGGCGATGGCGCCGGCGACACCGAAGATGACCAGCACCCACGGCGGCGCGGCTGCCGCCTCGCCGAGGATGACCATGCCGATCAGCACGGCGATGAGAGGGTCGACGACCGTCAGGCCCGCGATGACGAGGTCGGGAGGACCGGAGCTGTAGGCGGTCTGCACGAAGTAGGCGCCGACCGCAGCGGCGGCGACGAGGGCCACGACGCAGACCGCGGTGATCCACTCGAACTGGCCGGCCTCGATGCGCTTGATGACGACCTTCGCGAGCGTCGCGACGAACCCGTAGAGGATGCCGGCGCCGATGACGTAGAAGAGCGCCCGCATGCGGTGGCGGAGGATCAGCCAGCACGCACCGAGGGCGATGATCACCACGAGGAGGATGACGAGGATCACGAAGAGTTCGCGCTCGGCGATGTCCTGCTCGGTGGCGAAGAGCGCCGCGAAGAAGACGAAGAGGAAGATGCCGCCGACGCAGCAGATGATCGCGGTCAACGACTGACGCGTGGGGGCGTGCCCCGAGATGCGGGCGTTGAGCAACGTCGTCATGACGAGGGCGATGGCGCCCAGCGGCTGGACGACGATGAGGGGCGCCTGCACGAGCGCGGCGAGCTGGCAGACGATCGCGAGGCCGAGCATCAGCGTGCCCGCGATCCAGGAGGGGCGCGTGAGCAGACGACGGATCTGATCGAAGGTGAGACCCGAGGTGCTGGCGTTGCCGCTCAGTCGCTCGACCTTCTCGACCCCCCGATGCTGGTACTGCGCCCCGAGCGACATGAACACCGCACCGGCGAGGGCCAGGGGGATGCCGAGCAGCAGCCCGGGGTTCTGGAACACGCCGACGAGCTGTTCGCCGACGTCCTCGACTCCGTTCACGTGCATGCCCCTGGGATCACCCTACGACCCTACCCGCAGTACCTCGCCGAGTAGGGTTGTGACGTGGCTGTCCTTCCGATTCGCATCATGGGCGATCCCGTCCTGCACTCCCCCGCCTCCCCCGTCGACGAGATCACCGACGACGTCCGTACCCTCGTGGCCGACATGTTCGAGACGATGGACACGGCGCCCGGAGTCGGCCTGGCCGCCCCGCAGGTCGGTGTTCCGCTGCGCATCTACACCTATGCCTACGTCGACGACGACGACCGCCCCTGGCGCGGCGTGATCATCAACCCCGAACTGTGGATGACGCCGCTCGAGCCGGGTGACCCAGACCCCGACCTCGAGGCGGAGGGCTGCCTCTCCTTCCCCGGCGAGCGGTTCGCCCTGCGGCGCTCGGAGCGCGTGCGGGTCACGGGGGTCGATCTCGACGGCCACCCCGTCGAGATCGCCGTGGACGGCTGGCGCGCCCGCATCATGCAGCATGAGTTCGACCACCTCGACGGCATCCTGTACATCGACCGGCTCCCCGACTCCGACTGGAAGACGGTGCAGAAGATCGCTCGCAAGCGCGGATGGGGACGCCCCGGCGCGCAGTGGATGCCGGGCGTCGACGACCTCGAAGGTTGAGCCGTTCCCAGGCGGGCCATAGGCTTTGCCGAGTTGCGTCATAGGATCGGCCCCCTATAGCGTCGTGGGGCCGGGGTTCTCGTCTTCCGGCTCTATCGACGACTTCCAAAGGGGATCCATCATGAAGCTGCGCACCCGCCGCGCACTCGCGCTGGCCGGATCGGCCGCCGCCCTCACCGTCGCCCTCACCGGCTGCAGTGCGATCAACAGCATCCTGGGCAGCGGCTCGGGCGACGCCAACCGGGACGAGGAGTCGGGGCAGGTCACCGAGAGCGCGAACATCGACATCTTCTCCCTCAAGGTCGGGGACTGCAAGATGGAGAGCCCCAGCGGCCTCATCGAGGACGCCGACGTCGTGCCGTGCTCGGAGCCGCACGACGAAGAGGTCTACTACGAGATCACGATGGACGACGGGGACTTCTCGGAGGACGCCGTCAACACCGCGAGCGAGGAGTGCATCGGCGATGCCTTCACGTCGTTCGTCGGCGTGAGCTACGACCAGTCCGCCCTCGAGGTGTACCCGATCACTCCCACGAAGGACACCTGGGAGACGCTCGACGACCGCCTCGTGCAGTGCGTCGTCGTCGACCCCGCCGGTCCGACCGAGGGATCGCTGAAGGGCGCCGCGCGCTGACCTGCCGCACGATCACCACGAAGGGCCCCGTCTCACCGACGGGGCCCTTCGTGCGTCTTCTCACCGCGGCATGCGACTGCGCAGATCGACCCGTCGCAACAGCTGGGCGTTGAGGGCCACGATGACCGTCGACAACGACATCAGCACCGCGCCGACGGACATCGGCAGCACGAACCCGACCGGGGCGAGGACCCCCGCGGCGAGGGGCACCGACAGCAGGTTGTACCCCGCCGCCCACCACAGGTTCTGCCGCATCTTGCGATAGGCGGCGCGCGACAGGTTGATCACCGCGATCACCGAGCGCGGGTCGGAACTCGCCAGGATGACGCCCGCCGACGCGATCGCGACGTCGGTGCCGGCACCGATCGCGATCCCCACGTCGGCCCGGGCGAGCGCCGGGGCGTCGTTGACGCCGTCGCCGACCATCGCCACGCGCCGTCCTTCCGCCTGCAGCTCGCCCACCTTCTCGGCCTTGTGCTCGGGCCGCACGCCCGCGAACACCCGGGTGATCCCGAGCTCTGCGGCGACCGC
>DAMDKH010000188.1:0-4159 GCA_032099965.1 Microbacterium sp. | reverse complement strand
GGAGGGGCGGCGCCGCCGCCCCGGCGCGACGATGGCCTCGGTGACCGTCGGGGGCAGGCGAAGACCCGCCCCCGACGGTGCCTCAGCGCGCGGAGTCGTTCGCTGCTCGGACACTCTCGAGCACTTCCTCGGCGCTGGTGCTGCCGCTGATGATGGCCTCGCCGCCGGCGAGCCACGCGTCGGCGACCTCGGGGGCGGTGACGGTGTCGAGCCAGCCGATCAGCTGGGAGGCCTCGTTCACCTCGCCGATCCCCTCGAAGACCGCGCGGCTCGAGGTCTGCTCGGTGACGGCGCCGACGACGGCGCTCGGCTGGCCGAACGGGAGGGCGGAGAGCATCTCGGCGTGCTCCGGCTCGGTGGCGAACTTCATGAAGTCCACCGCGAGCGCCGCCTGCGGCGACCGGGCGTTGATGAGGTAGCCCTCCGGGGCGCCTTCGATGGCATCCGGGTCGCCGGCTGCGCCGTCGGGCACGGGGAGCGGGAAGATGCCGAAGTCGTCGGTCGTCAGGGTCGCCCCCTCGACGGTGACCGTGTCGAACTCGAGGATCTCCTGGTAGTACATCGCGGCGCGACCGCCCGCGAGCGCCTCCTGCGCCGTGGTGTACAGCACGCCGTTGGTGCCGTTGCCCGTGTCGGTGCAGTCGGTGACGAGCTTCTGCAGCTGCTCGAGCGACTCGACGTACCCGGGGTCGGTCCATTCGGCGGTCTCGGGGTCGAAGTCGGCCTTCAGCACGTCGGAGGGCACGTTGTACGCGAACAGCTGCTGCAGGTAGTGCAGGGCCGGCCATCCGTCCTTGTTCCCGAACGCGATGGGCTCGTACCCGGCGGCGCGCAGGGGAGCGCACGCGTCGAGCAGCTCGTCGAACGAGGTCGGCACGTCGACGCCCGCGGCCTCGAACGCGCTCTTGCTGTAGCCCATGAACTTGCCGTTGTTGTAGAGCGGGACGCCGTAGTACTTCCCGTCGCTCTGGAAGGCCGACAGCGAGGCCTCGCCGAAGCGGTCGCCCCACTCGGTGCCGGGGGCGATGACCTCGCTGAGGTCGGCGGCGAGGCCGCCGTCGATGAAGTTCTGCGCCCAGTCGCCGGTCCAGGTGAAGTAGATGTCGGGCAGGGCGCCCGAGGCCGTGAGCGTCTTGGTCTTGTCCTTCACGGACTGGTCGGTCTCCTGGATGAGCTCGACCTCGACGTCGGGGTGCTCCTCCTCGTAGGCCGTGGCGAGCTGTTCGAAGTAGGCCTGGAGCGGCTCCCCGCCGAACTTCGTGAGGATCGACAGCTTGCCCTCGAACACGGGGTCTGCCGTGATGTCGGCGGCCGGAGCCGGGGTGCTGCCGGAACAACCGGCGAGCACGATGGCGGATGCCGCGATCGCGGCTGCGATCGGGAGGGGGCGGGTGATTCGCATGGTCTGCCTCTCTGCAGGGCGGTGCGGTCCGCGCGGTGCCGCGGACACCGATCCGCCGTTGGAATGTCGGTGCGTGCCTTGTCGAGCGAGTGTAGCGAAAAGCTGGTACCGGTACCAGCAATTCCTTGAGAAAGTTTGAGATGGCCGCCCGTCAGCGTGAAACCGGGTGTTGACCGCATCCCGGACCGTGTGCCAGCATGGCGCCTACCTGATACCGGTACCACACTGTCATGGGTGCACCGACGCCCGCACGAAAGGATCGATGATGCTCAAGTTCGACGAGGACGCCTTCCGCACGCAGATCGCGAGCGCGGTGGCGTTGCGCCCGCAGATCGAGGAGCTGGTCGACCAGCTGCTCGAGAAGGGGATCGACAACGTCCTCCTGGTGGGCGCCGGCGGCACCTACAGCCAGATGTGGCCCTACGAGCTGATGGCGCGTGAGCGCTCCACCCTCCCGGTGCGCTCGGCGATCGCCGCCGAGCTCGTCGTCGCCGGCGACGCCCTCCTCGGTGAGCGCACCGCCGCCGTGTTCACCTCGGTGACGGGCACGACCGAAGACGTCATCCGTGCCATGGAGTTCGTCACCGCCGCCGGCGCCACGACGATCTCGTTCACCGGCCACGCCGAGTCGCCCATCTCCGCGGCGGCCCACCACTCGCTGGTCTCCGAGCCCAAGACGTGGCCGTTCGACATGCAGCTGCTGCTGCTGATCGGTCGCCTGCTCGACCGCCGCGGCGAATTCGACGGGTACGCCTCGCTGGCCGACGAGCTCGTGCACCTCCCCGACGCGCTCGTCGCCGCCGCCGAGCAGGCCGAGCCGAAGGCGGAGGCCTTCGCCGAGGCGCACAAGGACACCGACTACTACTTCCTCATCGGCGGCGGCCCGCTGTGGTCGTTCACCTACCTGTACTCCATGTGCATCCTCGAGGAGATGCAGTGGCTGCGCACCACCCGTGTGCACAGCGCCGAGTTCTTCCACGGTTCGCTCGAACTGCTCGAGAAGGACACCGCGGTCATCATCTTCCAGGGGGAGGACCGCACGCGCCCGCTCACCGACCGCGCCCAGGCCTTCGCCGAGCGCATCTCCGAGGACGTGAGCGTGTTCGACACCCGCGACTACGCCCTGGAGGGCTTCAGCGCCGAGAACCGCGCACTGATCGCCCCCATCGTGCTGGACACCGTGATGGGCCGCGTGAGCAAGCACCTCGAGCGGGTCCGTGACCACTCGCTCGATCTGCGCCGCTACTACCGCGTCATGGACTACTGAGACGAGAAGGCCGTTCGTGATGCGTGTGCTGGGCTTCGGCGACAACATCGTCGACCGGTTCCTCGACCGGCGGATCGAGTATCCGGGCGGGAACGCGGTCAACGTCGCCGTCTACGCCCATCGCCTCGGAGCGCACGCCGAATACCTCGGGGTGTTCGGCGATGACGAGCTCGGGGCGTTCCTGCGGGCATCGATCGACGACGCCGGCGTCCCGACTCCCCGTTGCGTCGTGCGCGGCGGGGAGTCGGGGGTGTCGTCGCTGCGGGTGATCGACGGCGACCGGGTGTTCCTCGGCTGGAACGGCGGAGGGGTGACCGTGCGGGAGCCGATCGACCTCGCCGACGGGCGCGACGAGTACGCGGCGTCGTTCGATCTGGTGCACTCCAGCGTCTACTCGCGCACGGAGGACGCGCTGCCCGCCCTGCGCGAGCACCCGGTGCTCGTGAGCTACGACGCCTCCAGCGAGGACGAGTTCCGCACCGGCGCGTACCTCGACAGGGTCGCGCCGTTCTCCGACGTGCTGCTGTTCTCCTGCTCGGGATCGTCGGATGCCGAGACGTACGCGGTGCTCGACGACGCGATCGCCCGCGGGGCCGGGATCGCCCTGGCCACGCGGGGCACCGAGCCCGCCCTGGTGACAGACGGCGTCGTGCGCTGCGCGGCGGCCGCCGAGCTCGTGGACGAGGAGGAGATCGTCGACACGATGGGATGCGGGGATGCGTTCCTCGCGGGATTCCTCGTCGACCTGCACCGGACGGGGTGGCGGCGCGAGCGCGCGGCCACGGCGGAGGCCCTGCAGCGGGCGCTGCGAGCCGGTGCCTCCGCCGCCCGGGATCAGTGTCTCGTCGAGGGCGCCTTCGGGCGAGGCCGCCCGGCCGGCGAACCCGTCCCCGCTAACATGTGGTGAATCCGTGACGAGGAGAGGGTCGAGGGCGATGGCATCCGAACACTCCGTCCCCCCGACCATCTCCGAGGTCGCGGCGGCCGCCGGGGTCGGGCGATCGACCGCGGCGAGAACGCTCGGCGGCTACGGCTACGTCAGCCCCGAACTGCGCGAGCGCGTGCTCGCCGCAGCCGAGAGGCTGGGATACCGGGCGAACGCCCTGGCGCGGAGCATGTCGACCGGGGTCACCCAGACCCTCGGGGTGATCGTCGCCGACATCGCCAACCCGTTCTTCGGCGGGGTCGTGCGGGGGATCTCCGACGCCTCGCGGGCGCGTGGCTTCCAGACGCTGGTGCTGAGCACCCATGAAGACCTCGCCGAGGAGATCGCCGCCACCGACGTGCTCATCGACAAGCGCGTCGACGGCATCATCGTCGCCTCCGCCGCGCTCGACGTGGCGTCCGCCGGCCACATCGGCCAGGCCCGTGACCGCGGCATCCCCGTGGTGCTCGTCGACCGCGCCGTGACCGGGCTGCTGCTCGACACGGTCGTCATCGACAACCGGGCGGCGGCACGCGACGCCGTGGCCCAGCTCATCGCCGCGGGC
>DAMDKH010000187.1:0-4192 GCA_032099965.1 Microbacterium sp. | reverse complement strand
CGCGTCGAGCACGGCGAGTCCGGGGGCGTGGATGCCGATGGCACGGCTGCGCGGGTCGGGCTCGTCGCGGCGCTCGTGCACGACCGCATCGACGCCCCGCTGCCGCAGGAGGCAGCCGAGCAGCATCCCCACGGGCCCAGCGCCGACGATCAGGACGTCATGGTCGGGCATCCGCCTGCTCCCACCGCACTTCGAGACGTGCCGGAACGCGCGAACGCACCCGCCACGATGCCGGCACGACGGAGGCCAGCTCCGCCGCGGTGTACGAGCGACGGATGCTGAGCAGCCCGTCGATCCGGATGAAGGAGTCGGCGAGGAGCGTGAGCGCCAGCAGCGCCGTCCCGGTCGAGAACGCGGCGTACGCGGCCCGGCTGCGCGCGATGTCGTGATGCACGGCGACGCCTCCCCGGTCGACGAGCCGTTCGCTGTCGGCGAGGAGCGCGGCCAGCTGCTCGGGACTCAGATGATGCAGGAGATGGTTCGAGAGCACGACGTCGAAGCGTTCCCCCGCCGCGACGAGTGCGGAGCTGTGGGCCGGGCGATACCGGATTCCCGCGCCGTCGTCGTGGGCGGCCGCCCACGCCATCGCCCGCTCGTCCGGGTCGAGGGCGGTGATCTCCGCCCGCAGACCGTCGCGCCGCAGGTGGGCGGCGACCGAACGGCACAGGTCGCCCCCGCCCGCGCCGATGTCGAGCACGCGCACGACGCCGTGACGAGCGCGGGGGCGCACCACCTCGCGATACACGCGTCCGGGACGGGACACGACCGCGTTGACGTACTGGAAGCGGTCGTACGTGCGCTCGAGCATGCGCAGATCCGCATCCGGATCGTCCATGAGCTCCCGCAGTCCGACCGCCCGATGACGGAGGTCAGGCATCGAGCCGCCGGGGCGTCTCGATGGTCATGAGCGCGCTCTCGGCGGTCAGGCCCGGGCCGAAGGCCATCGCCGCGACGCGATCGCCGCGCTGGGCGCCCTGCTCTTCGAGGATGCTCTTGAGCACGAAGAGGATCGTGGCGCTCGACATGTTGCCGTTGCGGCGCAGCACCTCGCGTGCCGGTCGCATCTGCGCATCGCTGAGGTTCAGTCGCTCCTGCACGCGGTCGACGATGCTGCGTCCACCGGGATGCACGGCCCAGTGCGCCACCCGGTCGCCGATCGTGCCCTCCTCGAACGCGATCGACATGTCGTGCTCGCCCACGTACAGGGGGCGAAGCGCACCCAGGATCGTCTCCCCGATGATCTGCGGCACCGCCGTGGACAGGATCATCTCGAAGCCCGAGTCGCCGATCGTCCAGGCCATGTCCTTCTCACCCTCGGGCACGATCGCGGTGTGGAACCGGTCGAGGCTGAGCCCCGGGACGTCCGACGGGAGTTGCCGCGCGGTGACGAGACCGGCCGCGGCGCCGTCGGCGAAGAGCGACGTGGCCACGATCGTGTCGGGGTCCTCCGAGGAGCGGAGGTGGAGGGTGCAGAGTTCGACGCTCACGACCAGGACGACCGCATCCGGATCCGCCGCGCAGAACTGGCTCGCGGCACGCAGTGCCGGCATCGAGGCATAACAGCCCATGAAGCCGAGGTGGTACCTCTGCACGCTGTCGGAGAGGCCCAGCGCCCGGACGATCTCGTACTCCGGCCCCGGAGCGTGGAATCCCGTGCACGACACGGTGATCACGTGGGTGATGTCGGAGGCCTGGATGTCGGGATCGGCATCGAGCGCGCGTTGGGCCACCGCGGTGAAGAGAGCCGTCGCCTCGCGCACGTACAGGTCGTTGCGGGCGCCCGTGCCCGGCGAGAGGAGCAGGTTCGTCTCGCGGTCGAAGAACATCGGGTCGTCGGTGTCGGCGAGGAGGGACAGCTCCTCGATCACCGTGTGGCGGGTGTCGATGCCCGACCCGTCGAAGGAGGCGGTGACGATCCGCTGCGCGAGGCGCCCGAGGCCCGGCTGGCGGGCGAAGACGTCTCGGACGGCATCCTGCGCCAGCACGGTGTCGGGCACGATCGTCTGCAGGGAACGCAGGATGGCGGGTCGACTCATGCTGTCACTCAATCACCCGAGCCCCTACCCGGGAAGGGGGTTGCGGCGGTCGTGCCGCTCTGCGAAGGGTCAGAACCCGAGAGCGCGAGCCAGCTTCGACCCCGACGACGCGTCGCGTCCACCGGCGGCGCGCACGGCATCCTCGACCGCCGCGAAGAACGCCGCGCGGCCCTGCTCATCGACCGGGGCGGCAGCCCCGAGCTCCATCTCCCACTCCCGCCACTCGCGGTCGACGCCCCGCCGGAGATCGGTGGCGCGCACGCGGTCGTCGACGAATTCCGCCACGACCCCGTCCGGCCCGGTGAGCAGATAGGCCGTGCGGTCGTTGCGGATGCGGGCCAGCGGGGTCAGCGGATCGGTGGTCCATCGGGCGACGGTGGCGGCGACAGCATCCGGAAGGCGATCGTCGTCTCCCAGCGGCCAGCCGAGCTCGACCCGCCCGTCCCCCTCGCGCGGGCCTTTGATGTGCCAGCCGGCGTCGGGTCCGCCGGTCCGTCGCCGGAGAGCGACGCCCGCCGCGGCGAGCGCGGCGGTCTCGGTGTCGAAGTACTGGGCATCGAGATCACGCGGTTCGCCGTCGGTCACCCTGTCGACGCCGGGGACGGCCGTCCACTCCGGCAGGGGCGTCGCGGCGTCGACGTCGTACTTGCGCTCGACCTCGACGCTGCGCGACGGCTCAGTCATCGGTGACGGTGAGGTTCTCGAGCGCCTCGTCGTACCAGTAGTCGATCTCGGTGGGGCCGTCGTCTGAGCCGGTGTGCTGCGGCTCGCCTCGGCGTTCGTACACCACCTGGGTCTCGCTGTAGGGGACGATCAGCTTGTCGTCCGCGTCGCCGAGGGGGATGATCTGCCCGTCGAGGGGGCCTCCGTGGAGTCGTGCGAGTGCCATGTGCTCACCCTATCCCCGTGTCGCCGCGCGGGGTATGGGCGGAGGGCGGGGTGTCGAGCTCATCCGGCCGCGAGGCCGATCACCGCCCCGATGATCATCCAGGGCCCGAAGGCGATGCGCGTGCGACGGTCGGCTCGGCGAAGGGCGAGGAGGGCGAGGGCGTACATCGCGCCGAGGACGAAGGCGGATGCGGCGCCGATGAGGAACGGCGTCCAGCCGTGCCAGGCGAGCACCAGGCCGATCACCGCCGCCAGCTTCACGTCTCCGCCGCCCATGCCCGCGCGACTGACCAGCCGCAGGAGCGCGTAGAAGCCGCACAACACCGCCATTCCCAGGGCGGCGCGCAGCGCTGCGGCGCGGTCGCCGCTCGCCAGCGCATCGACGGCGACGAGGGCGAGCAGGGCGCCGAGAGTGGGGAGGACGATGCGGTCGGGGAGGCGGTGGGTACGAGCGTCGATCACGATCAGCCAGCCCCCGATTCCGGCGAGGGCGAGGTGCACGAGGAGGACGAGGCCGAGACGGGGATCCATCTGGGAAGGCTAGGAGATCGGCGGCGACGGCAGGGGCCGTATGTGGATAACCGCGTCTGGCCGAGGCATCCGTTCGGCGATGTCGGATGTACGACGTATCGTCATCACCAGCACTTGATATATTCGAATATTTCTTCGAGGATGGATGTATGGGGATCGGGCTCGATGCGGTGACCGCGCTCTCTCCGACCAGCGGCACCCGCGCCGGAGAGGTTCTCCGACTGCGCCGCGAGATCAGCCGCATGCAGCGGCGACGCAGCGACCAGACGCTGCTGCCCCTCGCCCCCGCCCTGGCGCCGTTGCTGCCGGACGAGGGTCTGATGACGGGCACCTCGTACTCGCTCTCCCCCTCTCCCAGCCTCGTGCTCGCCCTGATGGGGGCCGCCTCGCAGAAGGGTCTGTGGTGCGCCGTGATCGGCATGCCCACCCTCGGTGTCGAGGCGGCGGCGGGATTCGGCATCGACCTGAACCGCCTCATCCTCGTCCCCGATCCCGGCGACCGGTGGTTCGCCGCCACCTCCGCCCTGGCCGAGGTGGTGCCGCTGATCGCCGTGCACCCCGGCACCCGACTGCGCGACGCCGACGTCTCGCGCCTGAGCGCCCGCCTGCGCGACCGCGGGACCACCCTGCTCGTCACCGGCGTCTGGCCGCAGAGCGAGGGGTCCATCCGCGTGCACGACCCCGAATGGAACGGTCTCGGCGCCGGATGGGGTCTGCTCTCCGACCGCACCGTCACG
>DAMDKH010000186.1:0-4233 GCA_032099965.1 Microbacterium sp. | reverse complement strand
GAGCCCGCGCGTACGGGAGGGTGCTCTGGCGCTCCTGCGCTCGCTGCTCGCCGGCGAGTGGGAGGCGGTCGATGCGGCGACGCACGCCGACAGCGCCGCCGCGTCCGGTCTCGTCTCCGCCTACGCGCAGTGGCACCTGGAGCGCGGCATCCGCTCGCTCTCCCACGTCTCGGAAATCCCCGGAGGACCTCGGTGACCCCCAAGCCCTACACGCACAAGGACGCCGTGGCGTACCGCCCGCTGGACTGGACCGGCGTGCATCCGCCGGCCTTCCCGGCCGTGCCCGCCCACGTGGCGATCGTCATGGACGGCAACGGGCGCTGGGCGAACCGGCGCGGCCTCAACCGCATCGAGGGGCACAAGGCGGGGGAGGAGGTGCTGCTCGACGTGGTCGCCGGCGCCATCCAGGCCGGGGTGAAGCACCTCTCGGTCTACGCCTTCTCGACCGAGAACTGGGCGCGGTCGCCCGAGGAGGTGCGCTTCCTCATGGGGTACAACCGCGATGTGCTGCACCGTCGTCGCGACCAGCTCAACGAGTGGGGTGTGCGGGTGCGGTGGGCCGGGCGCAAGCCCCGGCTGTGGGGCAGCGTCATCAAGGAGCTGCAGTACGCCGAGCAGCTCACCCGCGACAACGACGTGCTCACCCTCACGATGTGCGTCAACTACGGCGGGCGCATCGAGCTCGTCGACGCCATGCGCGGCATCGCGGCGGAGGTCGCGGCGGGGCGGATGAAGCCGAACGCGATCAGCGAGAAGACGATCAGACGGCACCTCTACGTGCCGGACATGCCGGACGTCGACCTGTTCCTCCGAAGCTCGGGCGAGCAGCGCACCTCGAACTTCCTGCTGTGGGAGTCCGCGTATGCGGAGATGGTCTTCCTCGACACGCTGTGGCCCGACTTCTCGCGCGAGGAGCTGTGGCGTGCGATCGGGGTCTACCTGTCGCGCGACCGGCGCTTCGGCGGGGCGGTCGACACGCCGGAGGCTTCGGCCTGAGCCCGGAGCCAGCGTTCCGTCTCGCGCGGATGGCGCAGGCGCACGATCACGAGGTGCGGGAACTCCGACACCCGTACCGGCATGCGCTCCGCCCACGTGTGCAGCGTCGCCGTCTGCCAGGCGAGGAGGTTCTCCTCCGGTGCGCCGCGGAACACCGTCCAGAGCGGCTTCTCGACGTTGCCGTTCCACATCCTGGTGCGCAGGACGCTGCGCCAGACGGTGCGCCGCAGCAGACGCGCGCGCACCACGCGGTACGGGTAGTCGAGCCACACGGCGACCTCGGCGCGCGGGGCGAGGATGGCATCGGTGCCCTTGCTCGTGTACTGCCACTCGGTCACCCAGCGATCCTCGGCGGCGAAGGCGCGGACGTCGTCGAGGAACTGCGGGCGCGGCGTCCAGTTCTCGCCGTGGAACAGGCCGTCGATCTCGACGTGACGCAGTCCCCACAGCCGGGCGAGCCGGTCGGACAGGGTGGTCTTGCCCGAGCCGGTGACCCCGGCGACCAGCACCCGCGCCGGAACGACGGGGAGCGGATCGTCGGCGGAGAGCATCCGAAGATTCTAGCCACGGAATACGTCCGGGAAGGATGAGGTTGGATGTCTGTGTGAGCGAACCCATCTCGATCGACATCTGGTCCGACATCGCCTGCCCGTGGTGCTACATCGGCAAGCGCAACCTGGAGAAGGGTCTGGCCGCCGTGGCGGGCGACGACGATGCCCCGCAGGTGGACATCACGTTCCACTCCTTCGAACTCTCACCCGACACTCCGGTGGACTTCGACGGCGACGAGATCGACTTCCTCGCCGGGCACAAGGGGATGCCGCGGGATCAGGTGGAGCAGATGCTCACGCACGTCACCGGTGTCGCCCAGGAGGCCGGGCTGCAGTACCGGTTCGACCTGCTCCAGCACACCAACACCGTGAAGGCGCACGAGCTGCTGCACTTCGCGAAGGAGCACGGACGCCAGCACGAGATGGAGGAGCGTCTCATGTCGGCCTACTTCACCGAGGGCGGGCACGTCGGACGGATCGACGACCTCGTCGCCCTCGCCGCAGAGGTGGGGCTCGATGCGGAGGCCGCCCGCGAGGCGCTCGAGACGGAGCGCTACCTCCCGGCCGTGCGCCAGGATCAGGCCCAGGCCCGCGCCTACGGGATCCAGGGAGTGCCGTTCTTCGTCATCGACGGCCAGTACGGCATCAGCGGCGCCCAGCCTCCCGCCGCCTTCGAGAACGTGCTGCGCGACCTGTGGTCGAAGCGCGGCGAGCTCGAAGACGACGCCGAGGCCCGGAGCGCGTCGGTCTGACCGCCGGGCCGGTCCGCCCGCCCGCGCAAGAATGCGGCGGACGGACCGATCGCCCTAGCGCGTGAGAGCCGTCTCGATCGCGTGCACGATGGCGGGGTCGTCCGGCTTCTGACGCGGACGGAAGCGGAGGACCTCGCCGTCCGGCAGCACGAGGAACTTCTCGAAGTTCCACTCCACGCGGCCGGCCTTGCCGTCGGCATCCGGCGTCTCCTTGAGGGCCTTGAAGAGCTCGGCGGCGTTGCGGCCGTTGACCTTGACCTTGTCGTTCACCGGGAACGAGACGCCGTAGGTCGTGGAGCAGAACTCCATGATCTGCTCCACCGATCCGGGCTCCTGCAGGAACTGGTTGCTGGGGAAGCCGACCACGCTGAAGCCGCGATCGCCGTAGAGGCGCTGCAGTTCCTCCAACTGCTCGTACTGCGGGGTGAGACCGCACTTGGAGGCGACGTTGACGACGAGGACCACGTCTGCGCCGAGATCATCGAGGGTCTTCTCGCTCCCCTGGGCGTCGACGAAGGGGATGGAACGGATCGTGGAGTCGGCCATACTGCACAGCTTAGGTCGATGCGGCGCCGGAGGCCCCACGTCTGGGAGAATGGAGGAGTCATGACTCTCGCCCCCGCCTCCGCACGCACGCTCCGCATCGGTCCCATCGACCTCGACGTGCCGGTGGTCCTCGCTCCCATGGCCGGGATCACGAACACCGCCTTCCGTCGCCTGTGCCGCGAGTACGGCGCCGGTCTCTACGTCAGCGAGATGATCACCTCGCGCGCTCTGGTCGAGCGCAACGAGACGACGATGCGCCTGATCCGCCACCACGAGAGCGAGACCCCGCGCTCCATCCAGCTGTACGGCGTCGACCCGAAGACGATCGCCGAGGCCGTGCGCATCATCGTCGCCGAGGATCACGCCGACCACATCGACCTCAACTTCGGATGCCCGGTGCCCAAGGTCACCCGCAAGGGTGGGGGAGCGGCGCTCCCCTGGAAGTCGTCGCTGTTCTCGCAGATCGTCACGCAGGCGGTGCAGGCGGCGGGCGACATCCCGCTCACCGTCAAGATGCGCAAGGGCATCGATCCCGACCACCTCACCTTCCTCGACGCCGGACGGGCGGCGGAAGACGCCGGGGTCGCGGCCATCGCCCTGCACGCCCGCACGGCGAGCGAGTTCTACTCCGGACACGCCGACTGGAACGCGATCGGCGAGCTGAAGCAGGCCGTCACCAGCGTTCCCGTGCTCGGCAACGGCGACATCTGGTCGGCCGCCGACGCCCTGCGCATGATGGAGCAGACCGACTGCGACGGAGTGGTCGTGGGGCGCGGATGCCTCGGACGCCCGTGGCTCTTCGGCGACCTGGCGCGCGCCTTCGGTGCGGACGCTCCGCCGGTCGACGCGACCCTCGGGTTCGTCGCCGACGCCTTCCGTCGCCATGCGGAGCTGCTCGTGGAGTTCTTCGACGACGAAGACCACGGCTGCCGCGACGTGCGCAAGCACGTGGCCTGGTACTTCAAGGGTTACCCGGTCGGCGGTGACATCCGCACCGGCCTCGCGACGGCGTCCAGTCTCGCCGAGATCGACGACCTCCTCGGCCAGCTCGACCGTTCGGCCCCCTACCCCGGGGCCGATGCCGAGGGGCAGCGCGGCAGGGCGGGCCGCCCGAAGCGCCCCGCCCTGCCCGACAAGTGGCTCGAGTCTCGCGAACTCGCCGACGCGGCGTCGGTCATGATGCGCGGAGCGGAGATCGAGAACAGTGGTGGCTGATCCGTCCGGGGTCGCCCGCGCGCCGCGCGCCGACGGCTACGACTCGCGCGATGCGGAGCGATTCTTCGCCGAGACCCACCGCTCGGAGCGCGACGACTTCGCCCGCGACCGTGCCCGCGTGCTGCACTCCGCGGCGCTGCGCCGGCTCGCGGCCAAGACGCAGGTGCTCAGCC
>DAMDKH010000185.1:0-4251 GCA_032099965.1 Microbacterium sp. | reverse complement strand
ACGAGGGACGCACATCCGCACCGTCTCCGGTGTGGGGGACAGGACGTCCGCGCACGGCCTCGCTGACCGGCGGCCAGGGGGCGCCGTCGGGCTGGAGGAGCCCCCAGGAGGAGAGGATGTCGCCCTGCGCACCGGCGTCGCCCCCGGCATCCGCACGCAGCAGCGCGGCCGCCTCGGGAGCGGTCAGGGCGGGGAGCACCCGCTGGATGGAAGACGGTTCGAGAAGAGCCTCGGCCGCGTCGAAGAAGTCCTGCCAACCGGGGTCGGCACGCACGCCGCGCACGCGCAGCAGGTGGTCGAGCTGCTCATCGCTCGCCGCCGCCAGGTGGTCTGCGAACGGCCGTGCGTACGTGCTCATGTCGCCGACCTCAGGATCGCGATGCGCGACCCTTGCGGATGAAGCTCATCGCCAGCAGGACGATGATCATGACGAAGGCGAGCGGGAGTCCCCAGTAGGGGATGGCGGCGACGAACGGCCAGACGCCCTCGCCGAAGTCCTTCTGGTCCATCCCCGCGGCGGTGCCGATGATGATGGCGAAGAAGCAGATCACGGATGCCGCGGCGATGCCGAGGGCCGTGAAGGCCAGGAAGCGATCCACACGCCGGATCGGCACATCCGGCTGCGAGTTCTGCGTGCTCATCCCCCTCACCCTACCCGCGCGCGAGGGCAACCCGATCACCACGCCGCCGACCGGTAGGCTGGGAGTGGTCGCGCGCACGCGCGGCCTCTGCTCCGCACGACTCAGCGAGGTTCTCCCATGCCCACCGGCAAGGTCAGGTTCTACGACGAAGACAAGGGTTTCGGCTTCATCGCCTCCGATGACGGCCAAGACGTCTTCCTGCACGCTTCGGCGCTCCCCGCGGGGGCGGCCGTGAAAGCGGGTGCCCGGGTCGAGTTCGGCGTCGCCGACGGCAAGCGCGGCCTGCAGGCCCTCTCGGTGCGGGTGCTCGAAGCACCCGTCAGCCTCGCGAAGGCCAAGCGCAAGCCGGCCGACGACATGGCCGTCATCATCGAAGACCTCGTGAAGCTCCTCGACGGGATCGGCGGCGACCTGCGTCGCGGCCGCTACCCGTCCTCCGGTCACGGCCGCAAGATCGCGGCCGTCCTGCGCAAGGTCGCCGATGACCTCGAAGCCTGAACCAGACGAGCGCCTCATCGGCGCGCACGATCTCGCGCTGCAGGCGCTGCACGAGATCACCCCGGCGTCCACGGTCGGCCCCGCGGCCGGATACCTCCTGGAGGACGACGGCACGGTCTCGCTGCGCTTCGAGAACCGGCTCCCCGGCTACCCCGGCTGGCACTGGATCGTCACGGTCGCCCGTGTCGACGACGCCGAGCCCACGGTGCTCGAGGTCGAGCTGCTCCCGGGCGACGGCGCCCTGCTCGCGCCCGAGTGGGTGCCATGGGCCGAACGGCTGGCGGAGTATCGCGCGCATCAGGCGGAACTCGCCGAGCAGGCGGCGGCGGCGGATGCGACGGGCGCCGACGCCTCCGCCATCCCCGCCGACGCCGATGACGATTCGGATGCCGACGACGACCTCGACGAGCTGGACGACGACGAGCTCGACGAGAGCGGTTCGGCTCTCCTGCACGCGGGCGACCTCGACGGGGTCGACATCGACGAGCTCGATGAGAGCGCCGACGCGGACGACGACGATGACTCGGACGACGACTTGGATGACGAGGACACGGACGACGAGGGTTCGGATGACGAGGACGACTCGGACGTCGAGGACTCGGATGACGAGGACGACGAGGATTCGGACGACGAGGATTCGGGCGACGACGAAGGCGACGCCTCCGAGGAGGAGTGATCCGCCGGTCCGGGGAACGGCCGGAGGCGCGGGCTCGACGCCCGCGCCCCGCCGTCAGGACCCGAGGTTCTCGAGCACGAAGTCGATCGACCGCGTGAGCTGACGCACGTCGTCGGGCTCGATCGACACGAAGGTCGCGACACGCAGCTGGTTGCGGCCGAGCTTGCGGTACGGCTCGGTGTCGACGATGCCGTTCGCGCGCAGGGTCTTGGCGATCGCCGCCGCGTCGATGCTCGCGTCGAAGTCGAGCGTGACGACGACGGGGGAGCGGTACGCCGCCTCGGTCACGAACGGGGTGGCGACGTCGGACGCGGCCGCCCAGTCGTAGAGGATGCCCGACGACTCGGCGGTGCGTGCGGCGGCCCACTCGAGCCCGCCGTTGTCGAGGATCCAGCGCAGCTGGCTGTCGAGCAGGTGCAGCGTGGCGAGGGCCGGGGTGTTGAGGGTCTGTTCGAGTCGCGAGTTGTCGACCGCGTTCTTCAGGCTCAGGAACTCGGGGATGTAGCGACCGGAGGCGGCGATGCGCTCGATGCGCTCGAGTGCCGCGGGGGACATGGCGGCGAACCACAGGCCGCCGTCGGAGCCGAGGTTCTTCTGCGGCGCGAAGTAGTAGACGTCGGCCTGGGCGGCGTCGAAGTCGATGCCGCCGGCGGCGCTCGTCGCGTCGATCACGGTCAGGGCGCCCTCAGCGGCGACGCGCTGCACCGGGGCCGCGACGCCGGTGGACGTCTCGTTGTGCGGCCAGGCGTAGACGTCCACACCCTCGACGACCTCGGGCGACACGGCGGAGCCCGGCTCGGCCTTGCGCACATCCGGGGCCTCGAGCCAGGGGGCGCCGGCCGCGGCGGCGAACTTGCCCCCGAACTCGCCGAACACGAGGTTCTGGCTGCGTCGCTCGATGAGTCCGAAGGAGGCGGCGTCCCAGAAGGCCGTGGAGCCGCCGTTGCCGACGACGATCTCGTACCCCTCGGGCGCGCGCAGGAGCGCGGCGAGCTGGGCGCGGACGCTGCCGACGAGGTTCTTCACCGGTGCCTGCCGGTGCGAGGTGCCCAGGATCGAGGCGCCGGCGGTGACCAGCGATTCGAGCTGCGCCGCGCGCACCTTGGAGGGACCGCAGCCGAAGCGGCCGTCGACGGGCAGGAGGTCACGGGGAATCTCGATCGGAGCGCGCCCGGTCGCCCCGCCCGATGCGGGACCGACACGGGCGCAGGAATGTAGGCTTGCCTAAGAACCTCGGAGGGCCAGCACATGACGGATCTGATCGACACCACGGAGATGTACCTCCGCACCATCCTCGAACTCGAGGAGGAGAACATCGTGCCGCTGCGTGCGCGCATCTCCGAGCGCCTCGGGCACTCGGGGCCGACCGTCTCGCAGACCGTGGGCCGGATGGAGCGCGACGGGCTGGTCGTCGTCTCGGAGGACCGCACCCTCGAGCTCACCGACGCCGGCCGACGCAAGGCCGTCGACGTGATGCGCAAGCACCGTCTCGCCGAGCGCCTCCTCTCCGACGTCATCGGGCTCGACTGGGCCTTCGTGCACGAAGAGGCCTGCCGGTGGGAGCACGTGATGAGCGAGCAGGTCGAGCGGCGTCTCGTCGAGTTGCTCGGACATCCCACCGAGTCGCCCTACGGCAACCCGATCCCCGGACTCGACCAGCTCGGAGACGTTCCCGCGCGCACCTTCGACGAGGGCGTCATCGGTCTGGTGCAGAAGCTGAACGCGGCGGGCGCGCCCATCGACGGCACCGTGCGCCGACTCGCGGAGCCGGCGCAGGTCGACCCCGAGCTGCTGGAGCAGTTGCGCGACGCCGGTGTCATGCCGGGCGCCCGCGGTGACTTCCGCTTCAACGAGGGCTACGTGCTCATCCGCATGGAGGGCAAGGACGAGGGGCTGGAGCTTCCCGTCGAGCTGGCCTCGCACATCTTCCTGGTGGGCGAGCCGGCCTGAGCGACCGCGTGGCGCCGTGCACCGGGGATTGCCAGGTTCACAGGGTGACACGATCGTTATCTTCCGGTAACCTCGGACAGGTCGTCGGAGAAGCCCATTTCCCGATGACTCGCGCCGGCCGCTCGCTGAGCCCGTCGTCGACGCGATGAGAACGCACAACGTACCCGACATACATTCGTGCCACGAGAGCAGAGTGCCGACGAGCCAGCGCGACCCGAGCGCGCAGGTGCTGGAGGATCAAGTTTTGGTCGCAGAGAACAATTCGCCCGCGAAGACGACTGAGGACCGAGTGATCGCTCGCCGCGAGGCAGCGCGACCCGCCGCCCGCGCGGTGGTGAAGCCGCTGCGATCCGTCATCATCTTCGGCGCCGTCGGGGCACTGGTGGCCGCCGTCGCCCTCCCCGCCTACGCGTCGACCAAGCCGGCCGAAGCCGCGACCACGGTCCAGCAGCTCGCCGCCGTCGACGCCCAGTCGCTCGTCGTCGC
>DAMDKH010000184.1:0-4264 GCA_032099965.1 Microbacterium sp. | reverse complement strand
TGACCGGCGACGCGGAGGAGGTCGCCCGCGCGGCGGCGACCGCGCTGTTCACCTGGGACACGCTCTCCGGGGCGGCGCCTGCGGACTACGCGCAGGTGCTCTCCGATGCGGCCGATGACTCCGAGGCCGACGCGCTCGCCTCGGACATGCGCGCCTATCTCCCGACCGCGGAGGCGTGGGCGCAGCTCACGACCTACCAGACCCGCCAGTGGCTCACCATCGACACCGCGGCCGTGCCCCAGGGGTGGGAGACGGCCGAGGCGCAGGCCGCGCCGGGCCAGCTCCCGCGCGGGGCGACCGCCTACACGATCACCGGCACCCGGCACCGCGCAGGCATATGGGGCACCGAGCCCGTCGAGGCGACCCGGCCGGTGTCGTTACGGTGTTCATCGCCTGCGCGCCGCCGGCCCCCGAGTTCAGCACGAGCCTGTGCCGCCTGCTGCGTCTCTCTGAACTCGACAACCCGCTGCGCTGAGCGAGCCGCGTCGTGATGAAGAAGCTGCTGGCGCTGGCCGTCGCCCTGATCTTCCTCGGCCCCTCGACGGCGCTGATCGGCGTCGGCGTGCTGATGAACCCGGCTGCGACCGCGGCGTGCCTGCCCGGCTCGCTCATCGTCGGCCAGATACCGGACTCGCTGACCGCCACCACCCGAGCCGGCGCGACGGTCACGCTGAACAAGACCCAGCTCACCCACGCCGCCACGATCATCACGGTCGGCGCCCGCACCGCCGGCGTCGGCCGCCCCGGCGCGGTCATCGCACTCATGGCCGCGCTCACCGAATCCTCGCTGCGGATGCTCGCCAACACGAGCGCCTACCCGGAGTCGGCGACCTACCCGAACGATGGCAACGGCGGCGACCACGACAGCCTCGGGCTATTCCAGATGCGCCCGGCCTCGGGCTGGGGCACTGTCGCCGAGCTCATGGACCCGACCTACCAGGCGCGGGCGTTCTACGGCGGGCAGACCGGCCCGAACTACCCGTCCCCGAGAGGCCTGCTCGACATCCCCGGCTGGCAGCAGCTCGATCCCGGCGCCGCCGCACAGGCCGTCGAGGTCAGCGCCTACCCCGACAGGTATCAGAACTACCAGCCCGTCGCCGAGGCCATCCTGGCCGCCCTCACCCGGCCCATCACCTCCGGCGGCGGAGGCGGAGACCCGACGGCGGTCGTGCCGGAGACGACGCGGCTGGTGTTCCCGCTCCCCGAGGGAAGCTGGGTGCGCACGAGCCCGTTCGGCTGGCGCACCGACCCGATCACCGGCGAGCGGGCCTTCCACGCAGGCTCCGACTTCGCCGCCGCGGACGGCACCCCCATCTACGCCATCGCGGACGGAGCGGTGGTGTTCGCCGGACCCTCCGGCGGCTACGGGAACCTCATCGTCATCGAGCACACCGTCGCCGGCCAGCGCGTCGCCTCCTACTACGGGCACATGTGGGACTCGGGCATCTACGTCTCCGCAGGCGAGACCGTCGCCGCAGGCCAGCACATCGGCGATGTCGGGTCGAACGGCAAGTCCACCGGCCCGCACCTGCATCTGGAGATCCACCCCGGCGGGTACGGCGCCGATCCGGTCGACGCCGACGCCTGGCTCACCGAGCACGGCGCCGAGGGCATCGCCGCAGGCGACGCCGCCCCGGCGACCTGCACGGCAGGAGGGCAGAGCTGATGGACGTGTTCCCCGACTTCGGCGGCGTCGGCGGCGCGGCCGAACTGCGCTCCATCGTCGGCGCGCTGCTCATGTTCGTCCTCGTCACCGCCGTGCTCATGCTCATCGTCTGCGCGATCGTATGGGCCATCGCCTCCGCGCACGGCAACCACCATGCCGCGACCCGCGCGCGCACCGGCCTGTGGGTCGCGGTCGGCGCCGCTGCCCTGGCCGGCGCCGGGGTCGCGTGGCTCAACTTCCTCGTCGACGTCGGCACACGCCTGTAGGGGCCCGCCGCGGTCAGTCCTCCTGCACCCTGCCGATCTCGCACTTGTCGAGGAGGCGGGCGAGGTAGCTGTAGGCGGCAAGCCGCTCCATTGCTTCCTGCTCGCCGAGTTCGTCGCGGGCATGCGTCGTGACGTTGCGGACGGTGAGGTTCAGGCCCGTGGCGAGGCTGTTGAGCGCTTTCGCCAGAGGCTCCAGCCCTCCGCGCATGCTCTTGGTGGTCTTGTCGCTGGGGTCTCCGTGCCACGTCAGCTTCGGTCGTCCCTGTTCTGGCTCGCCTGGTGAGAGCGTCTGCTGCCAGAACACGGTGTCGTCGACGTCGGTGCGGCCGAGCCTGGTCTTCCAGTGAACCGTGAGTGCTTCGGACGCCTCGCGCACCGCAACGCGGTACTGATGCGTCGTCCAGTGCGCCGCTGCGGCCGACCAGACGATCGGGTGGAGCTGGGATGGCGCGAAGCCTGGAATACCGGATTCCTCCGCGGCTTCTGCTTCCGAGATGAGCGTGTGCAGCCGTCCCCGGATTGTCGCGGCCGTCGTGCGGATGTCTTGCGGTGCGATCAGTGCCTTCGGCGCGGACATCAGCGACCAGTTAGCGATCGGGTCGATCGCGCCGATACCGGCGACCGCAATGTGCGCGCCGGTGACCGCGACGGCGCGTGCGGCGGCACCGGCAGCCTCCGCGACGTCGAGTTCGAGGCTCCGCACCTTCGCGGCGTCCTGGCGTTCTTTCGTCCAGACGGTCGGCATCAGGCCACGAGAGCTCATGTGATCGGACTCGACCTGGGTGACCATCCATGCCTCGAAAGCCTGCTTGAAGTCCTCGACTGCGGCGAGCAGCCGCCGCAGATAGTCCGCGCTGTACACCGCCACGTCAGTCGCTCCTTCTCTGTGGTCCCGTCGAAACACCCGCAGGCTTCAGCAAATCACCTGCCTCCGACGTCACCGGCCAGCGCCGGCGTACCTGACTGCCGAGAACCCATCTCGATCAGTCAAAGGGAGCAACCGTGATCGACATCGACCCCAACGGGACCGGCCTGCCCGGCATCGAGCAACTGCGCATCATCGTCGGCGCGGTGATGACCGTCGGCCTCATCCTCAGCGTGCTCGCCCTCATCGTCTCGGCGATCGTGTGGGGGTTCGGCGCGAACAGCAGCAACCCCCACCTGGCCTCGCGCGGCAAGGTCGGCGTCCTGGTCTCCTGCGGCGCCGCGATAATCTGCGGCGCGTCGGTGACGCTCATCAACTTCTTCTGGAACGTGGGCCAGGCGGTATGAACCGCCCGGAGCGCGAGACGGCTGACCAGGAGCCGGGCCGATGAGCGTCTGCGATGTCCCGGTCATCTCCAGCGTGTGCGACGCCGTGGGCGAGGGAGCCGCCTCCCTGATCGCGGCCCCATTCGACTGGCTCGCACAGGCGATGGGCCAGGCCGCCGCCTGGCTGTTCGGGGCCGTCTGGACTGTGTTCGACACGACGACCCTCGTGGACGTCACCGGCACGCAGTACATCGCCGTCTACAACATCCTGTTCGGCGTCGCCGTCTTCCTGTTCCTGATCTTCTTCTGCCTCCAGCTCATCACCGGCCTCATCCACCGCGACCCCACCGCCCTGACCCGAGCCGCCCTAGGCCTCGCGAAGTCGGTGCTCGGGTCGTTCCTGGTCATCACGCTCACGGCGCTGCTGCTGGAGGTCACCGACCAGCTCTGCGTCGGGATCGTGCAGGCCACGGGGAACACGATGGAAGGGATGGGCGATCGGATCGCCCTGCTCGCCGCCGGGTTCGGTGCCATCAACATCGTCGCGCCCGGCGTCGGCGCGATCATCACCATCTTCCTCGCCGGCCTCGCCATCAGCGCGGCGGCGATCGTGTGGTTCTCCCTGCTCATCCGCAAGGCGCTGCTGCTGGTCGCCATCGTGTTCGGCCCGATCGCGCTCGCGGGGGCGACGTGGGACGCGACCAAAGGATGGTTCGGCAAGTGGGCGACCTTCGTGATCGCCCTGATCTTCTCCAAGCTCGTCCTCGTCGTCATCTTCCTCGTGGCGATCGCGCAGGTCTCCGCGCCCATCGAACTCGACCTGGCGTCCATCAGCGACCCCATCGCCGGCGTCGTCCTCATGGCGATCGGCGCGTTCGCCCCCTACATCACCTACAAGTTCCTCTCGTTCGCGGGGATCGACATGTACCACGCGATGAGCTCCGAGCAGGAGGCGAAGCAGGCCCTCAACCGGCCCGTCCCGATCCCCGCTGCACCCTCGGCCGACTCGGCCAAGAAGGTGCTCGACGGCGGCGCCCCCGGCGGGGGCGGCGGTCCGGGCTCCGCAGGCCCACCCGCGCCG
>DAMDKH010000183.1:0-4286 GCA_032099965.1 Microbacterium sp. | reverse complement strand
CTCGACAAGGTCGTCATCGACCCCGCCCCCGCGCCTCAGGCGGGCCTCGCGGAGGTGCCGCCGACGGGGCAGGGCGTCGAGCCGGCGACGAGGCGGCGTCCCGTCGACCGCCTCGTGACGATCGCCCTGCTCGCCTACGGGCTGGTGAACGTCGTGGTGACCGGCATCGGATACCTCGACCTCACCCGCGTCATGAACGAGGCGATGGCCGTCGTCGGTGTCGAGGGGGAGTTCACGAACTACGCCCAGGGACGCCTCTGGGGTGTGATCGCCGCGATCGTGCTGGTCGCCGGATGGGTGGTCACCGCGGTGATCGCCCTGCGTCGCCTGCGCGGCGGCCGCCTCGCCTGGTGGGTCGCGATCGTCGGTGCCGTCGTCACCGGGCTCATCGTGTCGTTCTGCCTCGCGATCCCGATGATGGGGGATCCGGCCTTCTCGGCCTTCGTGAATGGCGTCGGCGCTCCCTGAACCGATTCCGCGCGGCTCACCGTGCGACAGGAAAGGGGCGCCCTCCGTGTGGAGGACGCCCCTTTTCCGTTCGGTCGGGTCGAGATCAGCTCTTCGACTGCCCGTAGGAGCCGAGCTGACGCGTGGACTCGATCACTCGCGCGGCCATGGCCGTTTCCGCGAGCTTGCCCCAGGCGCGCGGGTCGTACTGCTTCTTGTTGCCGACCTCGCCATCGACCTTGAGCACGCCGTCGTAGTTCTTGAACATGTAGTCGGCGATCGCGCGGGTGTAGGCGTACTGCGTGTCGGTGTCGATGTTCATTTTGATGACGCCGTTGGCGACCGCGACCGCGATCTCCTCGTCGGTCGAGCCGGACCCGCCGTGGAAGACGAGGTCGAGCGGCTTTGCGGCCGTGTTGTACTTCGCCTGCACCTGCGTCTGGATCTCACCGAGGAGCTCCGGGCGCAGCTTCACGCCGCCGGGCTTGTACACGCCGTGCACGTTTCCGAAGGTGAGGGCGGCGATGTAGCGGCCCTGCTCGCCGAGTCCCAGAGCCTGAACGGCCTGGTCGACGTCGGCGAAGGTCGTGTAGAGAGCCTCGTTGGAACCCTCGTGCTGCACGCCGTCCTCTTCGCCGCCGACGACGCCGATCTCCACCTCGAGGATCGCGTTGATCGCCTTCATGCGGGGGAGCAGGTCCTTCGCGATCTCGATGTTCTCGGCGAGGGGCACGGCCGAGCCGTCCCACATGTGCGACTGGAAGATGGGGTTGCGACCCGCCTTCACCTCTTCCTCGGAGGCGGCGATCAGCGGCTCGACGAAGCCCGCGAGGGCATCCTTCGGGCAGTGGTCGGTGTGCAGGGCGACGGTGACCGGGTAGTTCTTGGCGACCTCGGTGGCGAAACGCGCGAAGGCGAGGGCGCCAGTCGCGCGACCCTTCACGGTGTGCCCGGCGAAGTAGTCGGCGCCACCGGTGGTCACCTGGATGATGCCGTCGGAGCCCGCCTCGGTCAGGCCCTGCAGGACCGAGTTGATCGTCTGCGAGCTCGAGACGTTGAAAGCGGGGTATGCGAAGCCGCCCGCCTTCGCGCGGTCGAGCATTTCGGCGTACTGGTCCGGGGTGGCGACGGGCATGAGATCTCCTGCGGTAGATGAAGCCTGGGACAGCAGTCACTCTAGCCGGGAGCGCCGCGGGATGACGGGGACGCGGCCGTCCGGGCGGATGCCCACTCCTACCGAGACGTTAAGAACCGCGATTCCTTCACCGCTGGAGGGCGGAAAACGGGGTGGTTCGCCGGAGCGTGCTCGCTAGGCTGACCGCATGGTGAGTCTGACTGCTGATCTGAGCCCGCTTCGACCCGACCGCAACCTCGCGATGGAGCTGGTGCGGGCGACGGAGGCGGCGGCGATCCGCGCCGTGCCGTTCATCGGGCGCGGAGCCAAGGAGGCGGCCGACGGGGCAGCGGTCGACGCGATGCGCGCCTTCCTCGGGACGGTCGACTTCCAGGGGCGGGTCGTGATCGGCGAGGGCGAGAAGGACAACGCGCCGATGCTCTTCAACGGCGAGGTCGTCGGTACGGGCCGCGGTCCGGAGTGCGACATCGCCGTCGACCCGATCGACGGCACCTCGCTGACCGCGGCGGGTCGACAGAACGCCCTGTCGGTCATCGCCGTCTCGGACCGCGGGAGCATGCTCGACGCGTCGACGGTGTTCTACATGGACAAGCTCGTCACCGGCCCCGCAGGCGTCGGCGTCGTCGACATCCGGCTGCCGATCGCCGAGAACATCCGTCGCCTCGCCGGAGCTCTCGACAAGCCGGTCGACGAGATCGTCGTGTCGGTGTTGAACCGACCGCGCCACGAGCAGCTCATCCAGGAGATCCGCGACGCCGGTGCGGGCACTCGTCTGATGAGCGACGGCGACGTCGCCGGGGGCATCAACGCCGCCCGTCACGACGCGCGCACCGACATGTGCGTGGGTGTGGGCGGCAGCCCGGAGGGCATCGTCACGGCCTGCGCGATCAAAGCGCTCGGCGGGCACATCCAGGGTCGTCTGTGGCCCCGTGATGACGACGAGCGTCAGCGCGGGATCGATGCGGGACTCGAGTTCGACCGGGTCTACGAGGCCGACGACCTCGTGAAGGGCAACAACACGATCTTCGTGGCGACCGGTGTCACGGACGGACAGCTCGTCGCCGGCGTGCGGCGCGAGCGGGGTTACGTGTACACCGAGAGCGTGGTGCTGCGCGGCGCGTCGGGCACTCTGCGCCGGATCGCCTCGGAGCATCTCGTCTCGAAGTGGCTCTGAGCGGGCTCTGACGCCCGGCGGCCGGGCGCGACCGCCCCGTGCCCCGGGTTCGCACGGCGACACGGGGATCGCGTCCGTCGATCGTTACCGTCCCGGTATCGCCGGTGACGGGCGGTGAGCCTGCGCTTCGCGCGGGACCGTGTCAGACTGGAGCCTGGGTTTGTCGCCGATGACGGAGCCGATGGGCACCGCAGGCAGAGGAGGGCGAACACATGACCACGTCGCAGACGCACGGCGCGAAAGCAGCGCCGACGAAGATCGTCACCACGAACACGGGGCGCATCCTCCGGGTGAGCGCGGCCGAGGCGGAGGCGAGCATCGCTGCGGCGACACCGCCGGTACCGTCGTCGCAGCCCGTGGTCGATCCGGCGCGTCGTGCCGATGTCCTGCTGCGCAAGCGCCGTCCCGAGGGGCACGAGCTCAGCGCGTGGTGGATGGTCGGTGCTTTCCTCGCCACCAGCGGTCTGGTGATCCTGCTGCTCAGCGGCGTTCCCGGCGTGGCCTGACGCCTCAGGCGTCGTCGATCTGCAGCCGATCCCGCACGTCGCCCAGTTCGGCGCGGAGGTCCTGTCGCGCCGCGCTGCCGTCGTCCGAAGCCGCGACGTGCATCGGGTCGTCGTTCGGAAGGTCGGGCGTCGCCGCCGGTCCGTCGTCGAGCACCCCGACGAGTTCGGTCGCCGTGAACCGTCGTGACGGCGCGGTGATGCGCTGCGGCGCCGCGTCGAGAGCGGATGCATCGATTCCGGGGAACTGCCGCGCCGTCACGAGCACCCGGCTCTCGAGCGAGCCGGCGAACCGGTTGTAGCTCTCGACGGTGCGCTCGAGCGCGCGGCGGAGATCATCGGCATGACCGGCGAGCGTGCCCAGCCGCTCGTACAGTTGCGTGCCGAGAGCGAGCAGGGTGCGCGCCTCCGTCGAGACCTCCTGCTGCGTCCACGTGTATGCGACCGTCTTGAGCACCGCCCAGAGGTTGACAGGCGACGCCAACGCGACCCGGCGGCCGAAGGCGTAGTCGAGGAGGGTGGGGTCTTCGTCGATCGCCGCGGCCAGGAGCGACTCGCTGGGGAGGAAGCAGATCACGAATTCGGGACCCGCGTCGAGACCCGACCAGTACGCCTTCTTGGCGAGTGCGTCGACGTGGGCGCGCACGGCCTTCACGTGCTTCTGCATGTGCAGGCGGCGCTGCGTCTCGTGGGCGTCGCCGATCGGAAGGGCGGATGCCTCGAGGTAGGCGTCGAGCGGCACCTTCGCATCGACGGCGATGGATGCCCCGCCCGCGAGCCGGACGACCATGTCGGGGCGCCCCTGGCCGCGATCGGAGGTGATGGTCGTCTGGAGGTCGAAGTCGACGTGGCGGGTCAGACCCGCGGCCTCGACCACGCGCCGGAGCTGCGTCTCGCCCCACACGCCCCGGGTCGCCGTCGACCGCAGGGCACCGGCGAGCGACTCCGTGGTGGCGCGCAGCGCCTCGTCGGACTCCTGCGCGCGACGCAGCTGCTCCGCGAGCGACCCGAACTGCGCGTGGCGCTC
>DAMDKH010000182.1:0-4292 GCA_032099965.1 Microbacterium sp. | reverse complement strand
GCCGGCATCCCGACGGCCGCGAGCGGGGCGGATGCCGTCGCCGACGCCGAGGTCGTCGTCACCATGTTCCCGGCGGGGCGGCACGTGCTCGACGCGTACCGCACCGAACTGCTCGCCGTGGCCCCTCCCGGCACCCTGTTCATCGAGTCGTCGACCATCGCCGTCGACGAGGCCAGGGCCGCGCACGCCCTCGCGCTCGCCGCCGGGCATCGCAACATCGATGCCCCGGTGTCCGGCGGAGTGGTCGGTGCCGAGAACGGCACCCTCGCGTTCATGGTCGGCGGTGAAGACGACGACTACGCCGCGGCGCTGCCGCTGCTGCAGGCGATGGGCGCGCGCATCGTGCACTGCGGAGGTCCGGGCCTCGGCCAGGCGGCGAAGGTGTGCAACAACATGATCCTCGCGGTGTCGCAGATCGCGGTCGCCGAGGCCTTCGTGCTGGGGGAGCGGCTGGGCCTCGAGCATCAGGCCCTGTTCGACGTGGTCTCGCAGGCCTCCGGTCAGTGCTGGTCGATCACCACGAACTGCCCGGTGCCCGGTCCGGTGCCCACGAGTCCGGCCAACCGCGACTACGCCCCGGGGTTCGCCGGGGCGCTCATGGCCAAGGATCTCGGGCTCGCGCTGCAGGCGATCGAACAGACCGCGACCGACGCCCGCATGGGGCGCCTGGCGCAGCAGCTCTACGCCGCGTTCGCCGCGGGCGACGGCGCCGGGCGCGACTTCTCCGGCATCATCACCGACATCCGCGACGGCCGGGTGTGACGCGCGCGCATCAGCCGACAGACTGGTGGGGACCGACGACGACGTGGAGGCGGAGCATCCGATGAACGAGTACGAGACGATCCTGGTCGAGCAGCGCGGACGGGTGGGGTGGATCACCCTGAACCGTCCGCAGGCGCTCAACGCGTTGAACGGCCGCGTGTCGCAGGAGGTCGCGGCGGCCGCCGTCGCCTTCGACGCCGACCCCGGTGTGGGCGCGATCGTGGTGACCGGATCGGAGAAGGCCTTCGCCGCGGGCGCCGACATCAAGGAGATGGAGGGCATGTCGTCGGCCGAGATGCTCGCCACCGACCACTTCGGGGCGTGGAACGACTTCGCCGCCGTGCGCACGCCCGTCATCGCCGCCGTCTCCGGCTTCGCCCTCGGGGGCGGATGCGAGCTGGCGATGATGTGCGACATCATCCTCGCGGGCGACACGGCGAAGTTCGGGCAGCCCGAGATCACCCTCGGAGTGATCCCCGGGATGGGCGGCACCCAGCGACTGATCCGCGCGGTCGGGTATTACAAGGCCGCCGAGCTCGTGCTCTCCGGCCGCATCATCGACGCCGCGGAGGCCGAGCGCATCGGCCTCGTGTCGCGGGTGGTGCCGGCATCCGACCTGCTCGCCGAGGCGGGAGCACTCGCGGACGCGATCGCGGCGAGGTCGCTGCCGTCGGTCTACGCCGCGAAGGCCGCGCTCGACACGGCCATGGAGACCTCGCTCACCGACGGCCTCGCGCATGAGAAGCAGGCGTTCGCGCTGCTCTTCGACACCGAGGATCAGAAGGAGGGCATGGCGGCGTTCCGCGAGAAGCGCCGGCCCGACTTCCACCACCGTTGATGCGTCGCCACAACTCAGGACGAACGGCCTCCCGCGGCGCGTTTCGGCGCGCAGCGGCCCCGGCCGGCCGGTTCGTCCTGAGTTGTGGCGGGGGGGACGGGTCAGCCGCGCAGCGCCTCGACGATCTTCGTGAGGCGTCGGTCGCGCGTGGCCTCCTGCTTCGCGTCGGCGACGGCACGCGCATGCTCTTTGCGGGCCGAGGGGCTCAGTGCATCGAACGCGGCCCGCAGCGCCGGATCGGCGTCGAGCGCGGCGGCGAGGGCGGGCGGCTCCTCGACGGGACGCTCGTCGGCGTCGACCCGGATGACGGCGTCGACCTCCTGGTCGATCTCCACGCCCATCTCGGCGCGTGCGGCCTTGCTGAAGCCGATCATGTTCTGTCCGCCCATGCGCGCGAGGCGCAGACGGGCGGTGCGGTCGCCGATCGTGACCGTGACGGGGAAGGCCTTGCCGGCTCCGAGCGCGGCGACCTGCTCGTCGTCGAGGATGATCGCTGCCGCCGGGCCGCGCCCGACGAGGGTGGTCTGGAGGCGCAGTTCGCTCATGCGCACAGAGTACGCCCGGGCGGCGTCGGCGGGACAGTCCTCACGCCGCGGTGCCGCGCTGCCGGTCAGCCGGAGTCCGCTGTCCCCTCCGGGGCGTCGTGCCGCGAGCGTTCGAGTTCGGCGACGAGGGTGCGGTTGCGTTCGACGATCACGCGCTGCAGATGCCGGCGCATGATCAGCCGGTCGACGACGCGCCCTACCGGTCCGAACGGCGAGCGGAACGTGATCTCGTCGCGCATGAGCGTGCCCCGCGGATGCTCCGCGAAGCTGTGCACGTGCAGGAACGAGGCGAACGGACCGGCGATCTGCCGGTCGCGGAACCCGCGCGGCGGGTCGATGTCGAACACGAGCGACCGGAGTCGGAACGGGATGCCGAAGTGCCGGGCCCGCCAGGTGACGGTGGATCCCTCGGTGAACACCCCGCCCGCGGGCGCCTCGATCATGGTCTCGCCGTGCCGCGCCATCGACCGCACGTGCAGGTGCGGGTCGAGCGAGGCGGCGAAGACCTCGGCCACGGGAGCGGCGACCACGGTCTCGACGGCGAACCGGGCCATGTCAGAGCGGGTCGGGTGCGGGGCGCGGGTCGGTGAAGTCCCCGGCGTGCTTGCGCAGGCGGGCGACGATCGCGACGAGCTCGGCGGCGTCGTCGCCGTCGATGCCGGGAGCGGAGAAGACCTCGGCATTGAGGGCGAGGGTCGCGCGCTCGACGAGGTCGCGACCGGCCGGGGTGAGGGCGAGCAGCGCAGCGCGGCCGTCGTGGGGGTGCGGCTCGCGCACGATGAACCCGTCGCGCACGAGACGGTCGGCGGTGCTCGTCACGGTCGTCGCGTGCACCTGCAGTCGTGCGACCACGCTCGACAGCGGCAGACGACCCTCGCGGCTGAAACCCAGCAGGCGCAGCACCTCGTAGCGCGCGAAGCTGAGCGCGAAGGGACGGAGGGCCGCGTCGACCCGGGCCAGGAGCAGCTGCTGCGCGCGCATCACCGAGGTGACCACGGCCATGCCGTCGGCGGCCTCCGTCCATCCGTGCGCGAGCCACTGCCGCTTCGCCTCGGCGAGCGGATCCACGGGCAACGGGCGGGGTCGGGCCACGCCTCTACGGTACCGGGCGGCCGGGCGACGACCGTCATCCGACCCCCGTGGTTCCAGGTATCACCGCGGCTGACACGCAGTACCGCAGGGCTAGAATCGGAGCAGTCGTGAGGAGCAATCGATGAAGATCTTCGTCTTGGTCAAAGAGGTGCCGGACACGTTTGGCAACCGCAAGCTCGCCCTCGAGACCGGTCTGGCCGACCGTGCCGCGGGCGACCTCGTGCTCGACGAGATCACCGAGCGGGCCCTGGAGGTCGCGCTGACGTACGCCGACGCCCACGAGGGCACCGAGGTCGTGGCCGTCTCGATGGCGCCGGAGGGGTCGACGGCCACCGTGCGACGGGCGCTCGCCATCGGCGCGGCATCCGCGGTGCACATCGCCGACGAGCAGCTGCGCGGTGCCGACCTCGGCCTCACCGCCGAGGTGCTCGCCGCCGCGATCCGCCGGGGGTCCCCCGATCTCGTGATCACCGGGAACCTGTCGACCGACGGTTCGGGTGGCGTCATGCCCGCGATGCTCGCCGAGCACCTCGGCTGGACCCAGGCGACGGCCCTCACCGCCGTCGAGATCACCCCGGATGCCGTCACCGGCACGCGGGCGACCGACTTCGGTCCGCAGTCGGTCACGGCCGCGCTGCCCGCGGTGATCTCGGTCACGGAGGCGCTGCCGGATGCCCGGTTCCCCAACTTCAAGGGGATCATGGCCGCGAAGAAGAAGCCGCTCGAGGTCGTGTCGCTCGACGACCTCGGCGTCTCGGCCGACCCCGCCGTCGCCCCGCGTTCGATCATGACCGCCGTGGCGGAGAAGCCCCCGCGCGCGGCGGGGGTGAAGATCGTCGATGAGGGCGATGCCGCCCAGCAACTCGTCGACTTCCTCGTGCAGAACAGGTTGGTGTGAGATGAGCATCCCCGAGAACCCCGTCCTCGTCCTCGTCGACGTCGATCCCGCCGGACACGTGTCCAGCAGCGCCGCCGGCCTGCTCGGCGCCGCCTCGACCATCGGCACCCCGGTCGCCCTCATCGTGGGCGGGTCGCCGGAGGCGGTCGCGCAGGCC
>DAMDKH010000181.1:0-4296 GCA_032099965.1 Microbacterium sp. | reverse complement strand
CCGCGACGACTTCGGCGTCATCAACATCCGTCCCGACTTCTCTGTGGTCGAACTTCCTGCGAACCTCGACCCCGCCGTGCTCGACAAGCTCAGCGGCACCCGCATCTCCGGACGCCTCATCGAGATCAAGCCCGACCGCGGACCCGGCGCACGCCGCTCCGGAGGACCGCGCGAGGGTGGAGCGCGGGACGACCGGTTCGAGCGCCGTGACCGGGACGATCGTCCTCGCCGGGACGACGACCGCTCCCCCCGCGGCGATCGCGACGCGAAGCCTTTCCGCAAGCCGCGACACAAGAACTGAACGCCACGACGGGCTCTCCCACTCGGGAGAGCCCGTCGTCGTCAGTCCTGCGGTGCGTCCGGCGCCGAGTCGAGGGCGTCGGGGCCCTGCGTCACGAGGATGTGGAACTGCGCGGCGTCGAGGATGCGGATGCCGAGATCCTCCGCCTTCGCGAGCTTGGAGCCCGCCCCGGGCCCCGCGGCCACGAAATCGGTCTTCTTCGAGACGCTCGATGCGGCCTTGCCCCCGGCGCTGATGATCGCCTCCTGCGCCCCCTCGCGCGTGTACCCGTCGAGTGAGCCGGTCGCCACGACGGTGAGCCCTTCGAGCACGCCTCCCGCTTCCGCGGCGGCCCCGGGGCCGGGGTGGCCGGGGGTCGACCAGCGCACGCCGGCGGCCGCCCAACGGTCGACGATCTCGACGTGCCAGTCGACCGCGAACCAGTCGCGCAACGAGTCGGCGATGATCCCGCCGACCCCTTCGACCGAGGCGAGCTCATCGCGCGACGCGGCACGGATCGCATCGAGCGAGCCGAACCACTGCGCCAGCGCCCGCGCGGCCACCGGCCCGACATGCCGGATGTTCAGCGCGACGAGCAACCGCCACAGGTCTTTCGTCTTCGCCTTCTCGAGCTCGGCGAGGAGGGTGGAGGCCTGCGATGAGGGCTGCGGGCCCTCCGCCCCGGCCTTCTTCTCGGCAGCGGTCGGGTTGCGGCGGAACGGCGCGCGGGTCTTGACGAGCCCGTCGTCATCCTGCTTCGGCAGCCCCGTCTCGGCGTCGCGCACCACCACCTCGATCGGCACGATCTGCGCGAGGGTGAGGTCGAACAGCCCGGCCTCGGTGACGAGGGGCGGGACGGCGGGAGAGGTCGGCTGTGTGAGCGCGGCAGCGGTCACCTCTCCGAGCGCCTCGACGTCGAGCGCTCCGCGCGATCCGATGTGCTCGACACGGCCCCGCACCTGCGCGGGGCAGGAGCGCGCGTTCGGGCAACGGAGGTCGATGTCGCCCTCCTTCATGGGTCGCAGCGGCGTGCCGCACTCGGGGCAGTCGGCCGGCATGACGAACTCGCGTTCGGAACCGTCTCGACGCTCGACCACGGGCCCGAGAACCTCCGGGATGACGTCACCGGCCTTGCGGAGCACCACGGTGTCACCGATCAGGACGCCCTTGGCCTTAACCACGTCCTTGTTGTGCAGCGTCGCCTGCCGCACGACGGAGCCCGCCACCTGGGCCGGAGCCATCACCGCGAACGGCGTCGCGCGCCCGGTGCGCCCGACCGAGACGACGATGTCGAGCAGGGTGGTCTGCACCTCTTCGGGCGGGTACTTGTAGGCGATCGCCCACCGCGGGGCGCGGCTGGTCGCACCGAGCTCGTCGTGCAGGGCGAGCTCGTCGACCTTGACCACGATGCCGTCGAGCTCGTGCTCGACGTCGTGGCGGTGCCTTCCGTAGTGCTCCACGAACTCGGCGACCTCGTCGATGCCGTGGCACACGCGCGAGTGGGGGCTCGTGGGCAGGCCCCACGCGGCAAGCAGGTCGTACACCTCGCTCTGCGCCCCGACCGGCGGATTCTGCCACGCGCCGATGCCGTGCACGTAGAGCGACAGCGAGTCGACGCGGAGCAGCCCCGCCTCGAGCTCCAGCCCGGTCTTCTTGTCGATCTGCTGGCGCAGCCCGCCGCTCGCCGCGTTGCGCGGGTTGGCGAAGGCGGGGAACCGTCGGGCGGCCGCCGTGCGCGCCTTCTCCTCGTCGAAGGGTCGCTTCGCTCCGGAGCGCGCCTCCCACCTGGCGCGGGCGTCGGCGAACGCGCGGTCGCGGAACTCCGCCTGGGCGGCATTGAGGCGCTCGAAGGCGGCGACCGGGATGAAGACCTCCCCCCGCACCTCCACCAGCGACGGATGCCCCTCGCCCTGCAGGCGCTCGGGGATGTCGGTGAGCCGGAGCGCGTTCTCCGTCACGATCTCGCCGACGCGCCCGTCGCCGCGGGTGGCGGCCGAGGTGAGCACGCCGTTCTCGTAGCGGAGGTTGATCGCGAGCCCGTCGATCTTGAGTTCCGTCAGCCAGGCGACCTCGCGTCCGGCGGACGCCCGGGTCTTCTCCGCCCACTCGCGGAGCTCGTCGATCGAGAACACGTTGTCGAGGCTCAGCATCCGCTCGGCATGCTCGATGGTCGCGAGCCCCGTCGCGTCTGCGGCGCCGACCATCTGCGTCGGTGAGTCCTGCCCCTGCAACTCGGGATGCAGGCGCTCGAGTTCGTCCAACCGACGCATCCACGCGTCGTACGTGGCGTCGTCGACGATCGACGTGTCGCGCCCGTAATAGGCGTCCTTCGCCTCCAGGATGCGGGCGGTCAGCTCTCCGGCCTCGCTGCGGGCGTCTTCGAGCGGGATGATCTCTGGCACCCCGTCAGTCTACGAGCGGGGGCCGACATCCGGCCGTCTCGGGCTCAGGCGTCGACGGGGACGGCCGACACGGTGCGGTCGATCGTGAACTGACCCAGGACCCGGGTGCCGACGTAGAGAACGGCGGTCTGCCCGGGCGCGACCCCGTCGAGCGGTTCGGCCGGAACGACCCGGACGCCGTGCTCCTCGACGAACGCCTCGGCCTCGACCGGCTCGGCGTGCGCGCGGATCTGCACGTGGCAGGCGAAGGTACGCGCGGCCGGCGCTGCTCCGGCCCAGCTGAATCGCGCCCCGGCGATCTCGCGGGTGGCCAGCGCCTCCTTGGGCCCCACGATCACGGTGTTCGACACCGGACGCACCTCGAGCACGAAGCGGGGTTTGCCGTCGGATGCGGGGACACCCAGCTTCAGCCCGCGCCGCTGGCCCACCGTGTACGCGTGCGCGCCTTCGTGTGTGCCGACGACGGCCCCGGTCCGGTCGACGATCTCGCCCGTCTCGCTGCCCACCTTCTCGGCGAGCCAGCCACGGGTGTCGCCGTCCGGGATGAAGCAGATGTCGTGGCTGTCGGGCTTCTGGGCGACGCTGAGTCCTCGCTCCTCCGCCTCCGCGCGCACCAGCGCCTTCGACGGCGTGGTGCCCAGCGGGAAGTAGGTGTGGGCGAGTTGCTCGGCGGTCAGGACCCCGAGCACGTACGACTGATCCTTCGCGTTGTCCGACGCCCGGTGCAGCTCGAGGCCGTCCCGGCCGTCGACCAGGGTGGCGTAGTGCCCCGTGCAGACCGCGTCGAAGCCGAGCTCGACGGCACGCTCGAGCAACGCGGCGAACTTGATCTTCTCGTTGCATCGCATGCACGGGTTGGGGGTGCGCCCCGCCCGGTACTCCGAGATGAAGTCCTCGATGACGTCGTCGCGGAAACGCTCCGAGAAGTCCCACACGTAGAAGGGGATCCCCAGCCGGTCCGCGGCCCGACGGGCGTCCATCGCGTCCTCGATCGTGCAGCAGCCCCGGCTGCCCGTGCGCACAGTCCCCCCGGCGCGGGAGAGGGCGAGGTGCACGCCGACGACGTCGTGTCCGGCGTCGACTGCTCGGGCGGCGGCGACCGCCGAGTCGACGCCGCCGCTCATGGCTGCCAGGATCCGCATGGGTTCCAGTCTACGAGCGGCTCGCTGTGCGGGATCCGGATGCCCGCGCGTACGCGTCGCCGATCACCGCGAGCACGGCCGCCACGTCCTCCTCGGTAGACGTGCGTCCGAGGCTGAAGCGCAGCACACTCCGGGCGTCCGTCTCGCTCCGCCCCATGGCCTGGACGACGTGCGACGGCTCCGCGACCCCCGCCTGGCACGCCGATCCGGTGGACGAGGCGATGCCCGCGACGTCGAGCAGGAAGAGCAGGCTCTCCCCCACCGCCCCGGGAAAGAGCAGATGGGCGTTTCCGGGCAGCCGTTCCGTCGGCTCGCCGAGCAGTTCGGCCTCGGGCACCCGGTCGCGGATGCCGGTGATGAGCCGCTCGCGCAGGTCGCGCAGGCGCCGGACCTCGCTCTCGCGTTCCTCCTCCGCCCGCTCGAGCGCGACGGCGAAGGCCGCGGCGCCCGGCACATCCTGCGTGCCCGCCCG
>DAMDKH010000180.1:0-4305 GCA_032099965.1 Microbacterium sp. | reverse complement strand
CCTTCCCCCTCCGAGCCCGACGGCGCCGCGCCGCCCCGGACCGCCCCATCCGCCGCCCGCCCCACCGCCGGTGCGGGCCTCGACATCTTCGCCTGAGAGGACCCCCATGACCGTCGACGCCGTGAGCGCCCCGACCTCGATCCATACGACCGGCACCACCGACCCTGCGAGCCGCAAGCAGACGCTCGACGGCGAGGTCTTCCTCCGTCTGCTCGTGACCCAGCTCACGCACCAGGATCCGTCGAACCCGATGGACACGAACGAGATGATCTCGCAGACCACGCAGCTCGCCATGATGGAGAAGCTCACCACCCTCGCCGACAACGGCACCGAGGCCTTCGCGCTCAGCATGCGCCAGGCCGCGACCGCGCTCATCGGCCAGCAGGCCACCTACGACGACGCCGACGGCAAGCCCGTGACCGGCCTCGTGACGAAGGTGACCTTCGACGGCCCCGTCCCGCAGGTGACGATCGGCGGCAAGGACGTCGCCCTCGACGCCATCACCGGCGTCGCCCCCAAGACCGCCGCGGACGCGTCCGCCGCCGCCTGACCCTCCGACAAGAAGAGAGAACACCATGCTCCGCTCGCTCTACTCCGGAATCTCCGGACTCCGCTCGCACCAGACCATGCTCGATGTCACGGGCAACAACATCGCCAACGTCAACACCGCCGGCTACAAGGGATCCTCGGTGCTGTTCCAGGACTCGCTGTCGCAGCTCATCGGCAATCCGGGCATCCCCGACGACCAGGTCGGCGGACGCAACCCCGCCCAGGTGGGACTCGGCGTGCAGGTCGCGGGCGTGCGCACCAACTTCGCGCAGGGGTCGGCCCAGGCGACCGGCCGCGGCGGCGACCTGATGATCTCCGGCGACGGGTTCTTCGCCGTACGGGCGGGCGGCGAGACGCTCTACACGCGCGCCGGAGGGTTCTCCTTCGACCCGACCGGCAAGATGGCCACCGCCGACGGAGCGATCGTGCAGGGGTGGTCGGCCCAGAACGGCGTGGTCAACACCGGCCAGGCCGTGGGCAACATCGTGCTGCCCCTCGACGCCGTCTCCCCGGCGCGCGCCACCACCGCAGCGACCGTGACGGGCAACCTGCCGTCGACCGCCGCGGCGGGCGACGAGATCGTGCGCGACGTCACGGTGTACAACGCCCAGGGGGCGCCGTCGACCCTCAGCCTCACGTTCACGCGCACCGCCACCGGGTGGGACGTCACGGAGCCGACGAGCGGGGCGACCGGCACGCTGGCCTTCACCGACGGCATCCAGAACGGCGGCGGACTCACCCTCGCCGCCGGGAACGTGAACGTCGACCTCACCGGCGTCACCGGCTACGCGACGCTGTCGACCGTCGCCGTCACGGAGCAGAACGGTGCCGCGGCCGGAACCCTCAAGTCGTACAGCATCACGGGCGACGGCTCGATCGTCGGCACGTTCAGCAACGGGGCGACCCAGACGCTCGGCAAGATCGCCATGGCGACCTTCGCCAACCCGGAGGGGCTCGAGAAGGCGGGCGGCTCGTCGTACCGCGTGTCGGTGAACTCCGGTGCCGCGCAGATGGGCGAGGCCGGGCAGGCGGGCTTCGGCTCGCTCGTGTCCGGGGCGCTCGAGATGAGCAACGTCGACCTCTCGCAGGAGTTCACGAACCTCATCGTCGCCCAGCGCGGGTTCCAGGCGAACGCGCGCATCATCACCACCAGCGACGAGGTGCTGCAGGAACTCACCCAGCTCAAGCGCTGACCGCCCGCGACGGGGCCCGACCGGTTACCCCGGCCGGGCCCCGTCGCGATAGTGGGAGCTGACCTCCTTCCGCCCGCATCCGGAGACTCCGATGATCACCGTCACACGCCTCGACCGCACGCGGTTCGCGGTGAACCCGGACCTCATCGAACGGGTGCAGGCCTCGCCGGACACCACCCTGCACATGGTCGACGGCGGCGTCTACGTCGTGGCCGAGGGCCTCGACGAGGTGGTCGACCTCGTCATCGCCTACCGCGCCCGAGTGCTCGACGCGGCGCAGGCCCTGTCGCGTCGAACGGGGGAGTGAGCGTGGATCCCGCATTCCTCATCGGCGTCGTTCTCGCCTTCGGCGCTCTCGTCGCGATGATCACCATGGAGGGGGCGAGCTTCGAGGCTCTGCTCATCCCTGCGCCGATGATCCTCGTGCTCGGCTCGACCATCGGCGTCGGCATCGCGAGCCACACCCTGCGCGACACACGACTCGCCCTCGGCAGCCTCGGACGCATGGTGCGCGGTCCCCGCATGACGCCCGAGGCGGTGATCCCGTTCCTCGTGGGCTACGCCGACAAGGCGAGGACCGACGGCCTCCTCGCCCTCGAACAGGAGCTGGACGGAGCACCGGACGACTTCACCCGCTCGGCGCTGCAGGCCCTCGCCGACGGCACCGACGCCGACGACCTGCGGATGACCATGGACGACGAGATCCTCGCCACGTCGACCCGCAACCGGGTCGCGGCGAAGTTCTTCTCCTCGCTGGGCGGGTACGCGCCCACCATCGGCATCGTCGGCACCGTCGTCTCGCTCACGCACGTGCTCGAGAAGCTCGACGAACCCGACCACCTGGGACCCATGATCGCCGCCGCCTTCGTGGCGACGCTCTGGGGACTGCTCTCGGCGAACTTCATCTGGAACCCGATCGCCGGACGGCTGAGCCGTATCGGCGCGGTGGAGCTCGAGCGCATGACCCTGGTGAGCGAGGGCATGCTGGCCATCCAGGCCGGCAGTGCCCCCCACCTGCTGCAGGAGCGGCTGGAGGCCCTCTCGACGGTCAAGCCCGCTAAGCGCCGGCAGAAGCGGGAGCAGCCGGTCGAGGATGCGCTGTGAGCGCAGCGCGTCGACGCGGCGGACGTGCACAGCACGACGACGAGCACGACGAGCCGGACGAGCGATGGGCGGTCTCGTACGCCGACATGGTGACGGTGCTCATGTGCCTGTTCATCGTGCTCTTCGCCGTCTCGAACGTCGACAAGACGAAGTTCCAGATGCTCGCCAACAGCCTCGCCACCGGGTTCGGTCAGGAGGAGAAGCCCGGCGGTGCCGACACCACGGAGGGCATGGTCATCCCGCCGGAGGTCGTGACCGACGACGGCGTGGAGGATCTCACGCAACGCGCCGCGGCCGAGTACGAGTCGTTGGAGGAGCTGCAGGAGCGGATGCGCTCCGCCCTCGCCGTGCACGGACTGCAGGGGACAGTCGAGTTCGTGATCGACGACCGCGGCCTGCAGGTCGGGCTCATCGGTGCGGAGACCTTCTTCGGCGACAACAGCACGAACCTCTCGGCCAAAGCCGACGCCGTCCTCGACGTGATCGGCGACGTGCTCGTCACCGTCGACAACCAGGTGAGCGTCGAGGGGCACGCGGATCACCGGGTGTCGGCGTTCCCGTTCCCCACCAACTGGGAGCTCTCCGGGGGGCGGGCCACCCAGGTCGCCCGGTTCCTCGTCGAGCACGAGAGCGTCGCCGGCGGCCGAGTGAAGGCGACGGCCTTCTCGGACACCCGCCCGGTCGCGCAGGGCGACAGCCCCGAAGCACTGGCCAGCAATCGCCGCGTCGACATCATCGTGGAATCCGACGAGGAGGAGCAGGTGCGCGCACTCATCCCCGCCATCGCCGCGGGAGCCGGAGAGGGATGACCCGATGACCGACACCATGCAGGAGCGCACCATGACCGAGAGGGCGACACGGGACGACCCCGCGGGACGTCACCCCGCCTACGACTTCGGCCGCCCCGCGCAGCTCGGGCGCGAGAGCATCCGTCAGCTGGAGGCGGCGTTCGAGTCGTTCGCTCGGCTGTGGTCGTCGCAGCTCACCGCCAAGATCCGGCTGCGCACGCACATCGCGCTGGAGGCGGTGGAGCTGGTGTCGTACCAGGAGTACGCCGACACGCTCCCGGCGACGACGGCGATGGCCACCGGCACCTTCCCCGGGCACGAGGAGCCCTGCGTGCTGCAGTACGGCCTCGACAGCGCGCTGCTCTGGGTCGTGCAGATGATGGGCGGGCGCAGTCAGACGATGCCGGAGGGGCGCACGTTCACCCCGATCGAGCTCGCGCTGGTGCGCCACCTCACCGAGGGCACCCTGGAGCATCTGGCCGCGAGCCTCGGCGCGCTGCTCCCCGGACAGCCCTCGTTCGCCGGCATCCACTACAACCCCCAGTACCTGCAGGTGATCTCGGGGGCCGCCGCGGTCGTCGTCGCCCGCTACACGATGCGCCTCGGCGACACCGAGAGCACCGCCACCGTGATGCTCCCTGCCTCGGCCGTGGTCGACCGCCTCGCGGCCG
>DAMDKH010000179.1:0-4327 GCA_032099965.1 Microbacterium sp. | reverse complement strand
CGCTCCGTCCCCTGCCGCGGGGCACCGTGCGCGAGGCGCTCACCCGCTTCGCCGAGACCCTCGCCGAGCGCTCCAGCTGACCGGTGGTGCGCAGCGGTCCGCCGCCGCGCCCCGACCGCGCATCGCGCCGGCCTACGAAAGGACCTCCATGACCAAGCTCAGACTGGCCATCGTCGGTGCAGGACCCGCGGGCATCTACGCCGCCGACCTCCTGCTGAAGGCCGAGCGCAAGTTCGACGTGTCGATCGACCTGTTCGAGCAGCTGCCGGCGCCGTACGGGCTCGTCCGCTACGGCGTGGCGCCCGATCACCCGCGCATCAAGGGCATCATCAACGCGCTGCGCGACGTGCTCGACCGCGGCGACATCCGCCTGTTCGGCAACGTGCGGTTCGGTGAGGACATCACCCTCGACGACCTCAAGAAGCACTACAACGCGGTGATCTTCGCCACCGGAGCGATCCGCGACACCACGCTCGAGATCCCGGGGATCGACGCGGTCGGCTCCTACGGTGCCGCCGATTACGTCAGCTGGTTCGACGGCCACCCCGACGTGCCGCGCGAATGGCCGCTGGATGCCGCATCCGTCGCGGTGCTCGGCAACGGCAACGTCGCCCTCGACGTCTCGCGCATGCTGGCCAAGCACGCCGAGGACCTGCTGGTCACCGAGGTGCCCGAGAACGTCTACCAGGGCCTCCAGTCGAGCGCCGTCACCGACGTGCACGTGTTCGGCCGCCGCGGCCCGGCGCAGGTGAAGTTCACCCCGCTCGAGCTCCGAGAGCTGGGCGAGCTGCGCGACGTCGACATGGTCGTCTACGACGAGGACTTCGACTACGACGAGGCGTCGAAGGATGCCGTCGCCAGCAACAAGCAGGTCATGGTCATCGACCGCATCCTGCAGTCGTGGCGCAAGCGCGACTCGGTCAACAACGCCGGCGGCACGGCCTCGCGGCGTCTGCACCTGCACTTCTGGGCCCGTCCGGTCGAGGTGCGCACCGACGATGAGGGCCGGGTCGCGGCGCTCGTCTACGAACGCACCCGTCCCGACGGTCAGGGCGGTGCCGAGGGCACGGGCGAGATGCGCGAGGTGCCGGTGCAGGCTTTGTACCGCGCGATCGGCTACTTCGGCTCCCCGCTCCCGGGCGTGCCGTTCGACAAGAAGCACGGCGTGATCCCGAACCACGAGGGTCAGGTCATCGAGAAGGACTCGAACGAGCGCGTGCCCGGGCTCTACGCCACCGGGTGGATCAAGCGCGGACCGGTCGGTCTCATCGGGCACACGAAGTCCGACGCGATGGAGACGGTGCGCCACCTCATCAACGACCAGGCCTCCTGGTGGCACGCCGAGGACCCGTCCGAAGAGGCGATCCCCGCGCTGCTGCAAGAGCGCGGCGTGCGGTGGACCGATCTCGAGGGCTGGCACCGGCTCGACGAGCATGAGGTCGGTCTCGGCGCCCCGCAGGAGCGGGCGCGGGTGAAGGTCGTGCCGCGCGACGAGATGGTGCGGGTCTCGCGCGGCGAGTGATCCGTTCGCCCCGGGGCACCCGGGAGGCGTCGGCTAGCCTGGGCCGCATGGCGGATGGCGACGGCGTGGAGTGGATCCCGGATGTTCTCGGCGACGAGTTCCGGCAGCGCACGCTGCCGCTCGCGGACGATGATCAGGGTCCCGTGGTCGCGACGCTCGTGCGCGCGCTTCCGGCGGAGCGCGGGTGGTGGGAGCGGGTGCGCGGAGGCACGCCCGAGCTCGACGGGGTCGACGTGCTGTACGTCCACGGATGGTCGGACTACTTCTTCCAGAAGCGGCTCGCGCGGTTCTGGACGTCGCGCGGCGCGCGGTTCTTCGCCCTCGATCTGCGCAAGTACGGCCGCAGCCTGCGCGACGGGCAGACGCCAGGGTACGTCACCGATCTCTCGACCTACGACGAGGACATCGCCGCCGCTCTGGCCGTGATCGGCGACGAGGCGGAGGGCGGGGGAGCCGCGCGGCGGCTGGTGCTGCTCGGGCACTCGACGGGCGGGCTGACGTTGAGCCTGTGGGCGTCGCGGCATCCGGGGGTGGCGGATGCGGTCGTGCTGAACAGTCCGTGGTTGGAGTTCCAGGTGGCGGCGGCGCGCGCCGCGCTCGCGCCCGTCGTGGAGCTGGGGGCCCGGCTGCGTCCCCTCGACGTCGCCCCGCAGGTCGACCTGGGCTTCTACAGCCGTGCGCAGCAGGAGGTGGCCGACCCCGACGATCCGGTCGAGATCGATCTGCGCTGGCGGCCGTTGCAGACCATGGCGGTGCACGCGGGGTGGCTGAACGCGATCCTCACCGGGCACCGGACGGTGTCGGCCGGGCTGGCGATCACCGCGCCCGTCTGCGTGCTGCTGTCTGCCCGGTCGGCCACGCCGACGCGGTGGTCCGACGAGCTCACGCGCGCGGACTCTGTGCTGGTGGTCGACGACATCGCCCGTGCAGCGCTGCGTCTCGGTCCTTCTGTGACGGTGGAGCGGATCGACGGCGCGCTGCACGACGTGTTCCTGTCGGCCCACGCCGCGCGCGAGGAGGCCTACCGTCGCCTCGACCGCTGGGTCACCGGGTGGCACGCGGCGGTGCAGCCCGATCCCGAGCCCGCCCTCGCGCGCCGTCCGCTCGTCGATCGGCTGCGGTCGATCACACGTGGTGCATGAGTCGGGCGAGGCGTTCGGCGTCGTCCCCGTCGGCGCGGAGCACCGCGTCGCGGAACGCGTCGTGGAGGGCGCGCATCCGCTCGTGATCCTCCGCGGGCACCTGCCAGTTCCGCAGGTTGCGTGACACGGCGAGCCCGGAGTCGTTCACGGTCGCCGCGTGCTGCGGGTTCCCCGAGCGTGCGCCGAGGTAGGAGAAGGTCGCCCACCGCGCGTCGGCCGTTCGCGCCGGGTCGTCGAGGGCGGCGCGCATGTCGTCGACGAGGTCCGCGACGGTGGAGCGCTCGTCGGCGGTGAGGCGCGGCACCGCCATGCGGGCGGATGCTCCGGCCTGGTATCCGGCGAACTCGAGCGTCGACGCGACCATCTCGGGCGTGACGGGGGTGACCTCGGTGTAGCGGCTGGGATACATGATGACGAGCCCCAGGCGTTCGAGCCGCTGCAGCGCTTCGCGCACGGGCGTGCGGGAGACGTGCAGCTCATCGGCGACGAGGACGTCGCGGATGCGGTGGCCGGGTGCGAGGATGCCGTCGACGATGCGCCGGCCGATGTGGTGGAAGACCTCGTCGGCGAGCAGCTGCTTGCTCTCGGCGGTGGTGCGGTATTCGATCGTGCTCATCGAGCGGACCCCCAGGTGCTCTCTGCGGCGTCGTCGGGACGGCGCCTGCGCTGCGCGGCACGCCCTTTGTCGCAGAGCCGACCGCGATGCGCGGTGGCGGCACTGCGCGTGCTGCGTGGGCGCCCCAGACGCCCACGCGAGGAAACTACCGCATCCGCCTATGATTCCGCACGGCGTGTGCGCAGACGCGGTGGGGTGCCCCGGGGTCAGCGGTAGTTGATGAACTGCAGGTCGAGGTCGAGGTCGGCTCCCTTGAGCAGGGCGATCACGGCCTGCAGGTCGTCGCGGCTCTTGGACTGCACGCGCAGCTCGTCGCCCTGGATCTGGCTCTTCACGCCCTTCGGGCCCTCGTCGCGGATGATCTTGCCGATCTTCTTCGCGTTCTCCGAGGAGATGCCGTCCTTGAGGGAGGAGACGATGCGGAACTCCTTGCCGCTCGCGAAGGGCTCGCCGGAGTCGAGCGACTTCAGCGAGATGCCGCGCTTGATGAGCTTCGACTGGAACACGTCGAGCACGGCCTTCGCGCGCTCCTCCGTGTTGGCGATGATGAGGATCTGCTCGCCGCTCCACGCGATCGATGCCCCGGTGCCCTTGAAGTCGTAGCGCTGCTCGACCTCCTTGCGGGCCTGGTTGAGGGCGTTCTCGGCCTCCTGGTGATCCACTTTCGAGACGATGTCAAAGGAACTGTCAGCCATACCAGGAGTGTACCGAGGGTGTCTCGACGCCGCTCGGACGGTGCGGACGCGGCATCACCTCCGGCGTTGCTCCCACCGGAATATCGGTCGCCGTCATAGCGTGTGCTCATGGCACGGGTGGGCGGGCGCGACCCCGCGATGAGCTGGGTGGCGGGCATCCTCTGCGCTGCCGTGGTCGGCGGGCTGCTGTGGCTCGCGCTGCCGATGGCACCGGCGCTGGCGGGTCTGGCCGACGACGTGATGCGGGCCGCCTTCCCCTGAGCACCGCCGATCAGCGAGGGGAGTGCGCGTCGAGGCGCGGATCGCGCGCGGCGAGCGTGTGGACGACACGTCGGCACGCCTCCCGATCGGC
>DAMDKH010000178.1:0-4365 GCA_032099965.1 Microbacterium sp. | reverse complement strand
CCCGCCGTCGCCGGTGATGCCGAGGCGCGGCGGGCCGCCGGGCGGGACCGGGCGCGAGCGGATCAGAATGCCCGGACACTCGCGTAAAATGGGCACAATGACCGACGCCCCCACCGACGAGCCCCGCGACCGGGCCGACCTCGGCGCCGGAATCGACCCCGACGACCTCGCCACCACCCTGCGCGTGCTGGCCGAGCTGCACACGATCGACAACGAGCATCCCGACTTCGTCGCCGTGCGCCACGCGACCGCCGCCATGTTCAAGGCCGTCAAGCGCGTGCGTCGCAAGGAGATCCGCGACGCGATCGCCGATGCCGACAAGGCCGTCGTCGCCCGCACGGCCACCGGCGCCCCCGACCGGATCGACGACGAGACGCGCGGCGTCGACCTGGCCACGAGCGTCGACGCCCCCATCGCGGGCGAGCTGCTCAAGCCCCGCAACTGCTACATCTGCAAGCAGCCGTACACGGTCGTCGACGCGTTCTACCACCAGCTCTGCCCGGACTGCGCGCGCTTCAGCCACGGCAAGCGCAACGCCCGCACCGACCTCACCGGCAAGCGCGCGCTGCTCACCGGCGGTCGCGCGAAGATCGGCATGCACATCGCGCTGCGGCTGCTGCGTGACGGTGCCCACACGACGATCACGACGCGATTCCCCCGAGACGCGGTGCGGCGATTCTCGGCGCTCCCCGACTCCGCCGACTGGCTGCACCGCCTGCGCGTGGTCGGCATCGACCTGCGCGATCCCGCCCAGGTGATCGGGCTGGCCGATTCCGTCGCGGCGCAGGGTCCGCTCGACATCCTCATCAACAACGCGGCGCAGACCGTGCGGCGCTCGCCGGGCGCCTACTCCCTGCTGGCGGATGCCGAGCTGCAGCCGCTGCCCGACGGCCCGCTGCCCGAGATGGAGACGTTCGGACACACCGCGGATCCGCACCCGCAGGCGCTGCAGGCGTCCGTCGACGCCCACCCCCTCCTGTCGGTCGCGGCCCTCGGAGGCACGGTCGCCGAGCAGGGCGGCCAGGCGCTCACGGCAGAGGACCTCGCGCGCCTCGCGATGGCCCCCGGTTCGTCGTCGCTCGAGAAGCACGCCGACGGCACCGCCATCGACGCCGGCGGCCTGGTGCCCGACGTGAACCGGGTGAACAGCTGGGTGCAGTCGATCGACCAGGTCGATCCGCTCGAGATGCTCGAGGTGCAGCTCGCCAACACGACCGCGCCGTTCCTCCTGATCAGTCGTCTGCGAGCGTCGATGGCGGCCTCCTCGGCGCATCGCAAGTACGTCGTGAACGTCTCGGCGATGGAGGGGCAGTTCTCCCGTCGGTACAAGGGGCCCGGACACCCGCACACCAACATGGCGAAGGCCGCGCTCAACATGCTCACCCGCACCAGCGCCGGGGAGATGCTCGAGAAGGACGGCATCCTCATGACCGCCGTCGACACCGGCTGGATCACCGACGAGCGCCCGCACTACACGAAGGTCCGCCTCGCCGAAGAGGGCTTCCACGCTCCGCTCGACCTCGTCGACGGCGCCGCGCGGGTGTACGACCCGATCGTGCGCGGCGAGGCGGGCGAAGACATCCACGGCGTGTTCCTGAAGGACTACGAGCCCAGCCCCTGGTGACACGCTCGGCGGGTCTCAGCAGCCGGGCGCCGACGGCGCCTCATCGCACGTGCGGTCGACGAGGGCGGTGTGCGCCTCATAGATGCGCACCGACTGCACCGGCCCGGTCACCGGGAGTTCCCCGTCGAGAGCCGTCCACTCGCCACCGATGAGGACCTCGGCCATGTAGTGCACCGTGACCGACACGTCGAACGTGCCGCGTTCCGTGTAGACGTGACTCGTGTCGGTCGGGGTGAAGGGTGCCTGCCCGAGGTCGGCCCAGGTGCGCCCGCCGGTCGACCGGGTCACCGTGGTGCCGTCGCCGTAGTGGAAGTCGAAGGTCACCGGGCTGAATCGGACCGTGACCGGAGTGCCGAGGACGCTGCCCTCCCGCGTGTGGACGGAAGCCGAGGCGACGACGTTCATCGGACGGCCCGCCACGCCGACGTCGGACGGGTCGCCGCGAGTGAGGGGCGCTTCCGGGGCGAAGCTCGCGATGTCGGACAGGGTGATCGGGGGCGACTCGGAGGTGGACGGCCCCAGCCACCCGCGCCAGATGAGGCCCCGGCGGCAGTCCGTGCGGATGAGGTTGCTGCAGATCGGGCGCGTGTCCTCGGGCGAACTCGACGTGTCGTCCGAGTCGCCCGAGCCGTCCCGGCGGGTCGGGGACGCCGGTGCCCCCGGTGACCCCGAGGTCTCGCGATCGCCCGTGATGGTCACCGACGACCCGTCGTTCGACCCACAGATTGCTGCCGACGCCAGGCTTGAGTCGCACCCTCCTCCGGCGGGAACAAGTGGACCACCGAGTAGCACGAGCCCAGTGACGAGTCCAGCCAGAAGAGGGGTCAACAGGCACCTCCTTCTCGGGCGGTCGACTCCGCGACCAACCAGCGGCCATCGTTGGCCAGCATTGTTATCCGAAGTGCCACACGAGAGCTGCGGTCCGGTGGGGTGACGTCCGATCCTTGGTCATTGATCACGTGGGTTGAGCCGACATCGAGGCACGCTTCGGCCACTAATCGCGGACTCGTCCCTAGGCGGATCTCCTCTTTTGTGAAGTCAGCTACTACTCCGTCGCCCTCGATGGTGAGTCCTCGGGAAGCGAGGATATTTCGAGCGTCGGTGTCGCTTTCAAGAGCCAGCCCGACAAGGTAGTCGCGCGGATTGGCATCCGGCGCACCTCTGCGTTCAGCGTTCACAGCCTCGTTGTACTCGCGGTAGACGTCTTCGGCGGCGGCGAACGCCTCTTCCTCCGTCGCGAAGAGAGGGGTGGGAGTAGGGGTGGGTGGGGGAGAGGGGGTGGGGGAGCATCCGACCGTCGTGGCCAGGAGCGCGGCGACGAGGAGGGCGGGGGTGAGGCGTGCGGGGAGGTCGGGAAGCGTGGTCACCGGCACACGGTAGCTCGGATCTGAGCTCACCCGTGGGGGTTATCCACAGCCCAGGCCGGGCTCTGTGGGCGCCCGTCTCTGAACGGCGACGGCCCGGCGGCGGCTCACACCGGGGAGGTGGGGCGGCGTCGTGCGAGGGTGGCGGAGGCCCAGGTGCCGAGCTGATCGAGGATCGGCAGCAGTCCTTCACCGCCGGGTGTCAGGGCGTACGAGACCGCGACGGGCGGGCCGGCCTCGACGGTGCGTGCCACCAGTCCGGCGTCGGCCAGCTCGGCCAGTCGGTCGGAGAGCACCGTGTCGCTGATGCCCGCGACAGCGCGGCGCAGGGCGACGAACGTCGACGGGCCGCTGCCGAGCGACGACAGGATCATGCCGTTCCACCGCTTGCCCAGCACGCTGAAGGCCAGTGTGACGGCGGCGTCGCACTGGTGGACTTCGGGGCCGCTCTCGGGCATTGCTCCATCCTACCCGTGCTACGTTAACCGGTATCGCTAAGAAAAACCAAGCGACTCCGAAATGAAAGGCACGCCATGTCCCTCTTCCGTCTGGATGCGAGCATCCTTCCGTCCTCGTCCGCCAGCCGCGCGCTCGCCGACCTCGTCGAAGCCGAGTGGACCGCGTCGCACCCGGACTCGACCGTCACCCGCCGAGACCTGGCCACCGACCCCGTGCCGGCCACCGCCTGGGCAGACGCCGTCACCGGCGGATTCGTCGACGAGACGCAGCGCACCCCCGCGCAGGTCGAGGCCCGTGCGCTTGCGACGCGCTTCGCCGACGAGCTGATCGGTGCCGACGCGCTGCTGTTCGCCGTGCCGCTGTACAACTACGGGGTTTCGCAGCACTTCAAGACCTGGTTCGACCTCGCGTACACCGACCCGCGCATCGATCCGACGGGCACCGCCCTCCGAGGCAAGCCCGCGACGCTGGTCACCGTGCTCGGCGGCAACTACGCGCCCGGCACCCCCAAGGAGGGCTGGGATCACTCCACCGGCTGGCTCCGCCGCGTGCTCGCGGACGTCTGGGGCCTCGACCTGCGCGTGGTCGAGCGTCCGTTCACCCTCGTCGGAGTGAACCCCGCGCTCGATGCGTTCAGCGACACGGCCCGTGAGCTCAAGGAGAACGCCGAGGCGGATGCCCGTACCTACGGCCGCGAACTCGCCGCCCTGCGGAGCGCCCGCGCCTGACGCCGGACCGATGTGCGGGGTCGGCGGGCCGGACCGGCCTGCACGAACTCAGGACCGTGGGGCCCGAATTCGGGTGGGGAGGGGGGAACGGGGCCGTCGGCGCCGTTCTGTCCTGAGTTGTGGCGGGGCGAGCCCGGGTCACCCTTCGACACGGCCGGGGATCGGCGGCCGGGATCGGCGCCGGGGGATC
>DAMDKH010000177.1:4116-4365 GCA_032099965.1 Microbacterium sp. | reverse complement strand
CGACGCGCGCGCGGCCACGTGCGGCGACCAGCGCCTTCCACACCGCCGCCACCTCCGCGGGCTTCGCATGGCCGGCGGCGAAGAACGACCGCAGCGCGAAGTCCTCCGGGCGGTAGTGCAGCACCGCATGAGCGGGGTCGCCGTCGCGCGCCGCGCGTCCGATCTCCTGCGCGTACGCGTCGAGCGACTCGGTGACATCGGCGTGCACCACCCGGCGCACGTCCGGCTTGTCGATCCCCATGCCGAACG
>DAMDKH010000177.1:0-3957 GCA_032099965.1 Microbacterium sp. | reverse complement strand
CGCGCATGCCCAGCTTCTCGATGATGTCGGTGCGCACGGGCGACGACGCCGTCGCGGTGAGGGCGAGCACCGGCGGATGCCCGAGCGCTTCGGCCACCTCGCCGAGCCGGGCGTAGTCGGGCCGGAAGTCGTGGCCCCACGACGACACGCAGTGCGCCTCGTCGACCACGAGCAGCCGCACGTCGGCCGCCATCAGCCGGTCGCGCACCTCGGCGCGCGCGAGCTGCTCGGGTGCCAGGAACGCGTACACCGGCTCGCCGCTCTCGATCGCGTCCCACGCTGCCCGCTCCGCCGACGCGGACGTGCGCGAGTTGAGGGCCACGGCTGCCGGGGCATCCGGGGCCTCGTCGATCGACAGCACCTGGTCACGCTGCAGGGCCAGCAGCGGAGAGATCACGACGGTCACGCCCCCGAGTTCGAGCCCGGCGATCTGGTAGACCGCCGACTTGCCCGCCCCGGTCGGGAAGACGACGAGGGTGTCGCGTCCTCCGACGACCGCGGCGATCGCCTCGGCCTGACCGGGGAGGAGCGAGTCCCAGCCGAACGCGTCGCGGGCTGCGCGCCGGGCGTCGGCGAGGGTGGGGGTGGTGCTCACAGGGTGGGTCCTTCCGGTCGGATGGCTCCACGAAACACCGCGTCGCCGCCGACGGCCACGGTCTTGACGCTGCGGATGCCGCGGCGGTACGGACCCCTCGCCCTAGCCGCCGAGGGTGCCGGTGAGTCGGCCGTGGAACGCCGACGCGGTGTCGTTCAGCCCGCGCAGCTCCACCGTCGTGCCCAGACGCTCGTACTTGGTCACGATGGCGTCGAGCGCCGCCACGGTAGAGGCGTCCCAGACGTGCGATCGGGTGAGATCGATCACGACGTGCGCGGGGTCTTCGGCATAGGAGAACTGCGTGGTGAGGTCGTTGCTCGATGCGAAGAACAGCTCGCCCTCGACCTCGTAGCGCACGGTGCCGGCGGCATCGTCGTCCTGTGCGCCCGCCGCGTCCGGCACCACGCGGGTCACCGTGGCGAAGTGCGCCACCCGCCGCGCGAACATCACCATCGCCGCGATGACCCCGAGCACGACGCCGATGGCGAGGTTGTGCGTCCACACGGTCGCCACGACGGTGATGAGCATCACGGCCGTCTCGCTCTTCGGCATCCGCCGAAGCGTCGACGGACGGATGCTGTGCCAGTCGAACGTGCCGACGCAGACGAGCACCATCACGGCGACCAGAGCGGCCATGGGGATCACGGCCACGACGTCGCCGAGCGCGAGCACCAGGACGAGCAGGAACACACCGGCGAGGAACGTCGAGATGCGCGTGCGCGCCCCCGACGCCTTGACGTTGATCATGGTCTGGCCGATCATCGCGCAGCCGCCCATGCCGCCGAACGCGCCGGAGAGCACGTTCGCGACGCCCTGCCCCCAGGCCTCGCGGGTCTTGCGGGAACGGGTGTCGGTGATGTCGTCGACGAGCTTGGCCGTCATGAGCGATTCGAGCAGGCCGACCACGGCCATCGCGAGGGCGTAGGGCCCGATGATGCCGAGGGTCTCGAGCGTGAGCGGCACCTGCGGGATGAACAGCTCGGGGAGGCTGCGCGGCAGCTCACCCTGGTCGCCGACGTTCGGCACGCTCCACCCGAAGACGAGCACCGCGGCGGTGAGGAGCACGATCGTCACGAGCGGCGCCGGTACGACCTTCGTGAGCCGCGGCATGAGGATCATGATCGCCAGGCCGACGGCCACGAGCGGATAGACGAGCCAGGGCACGTCGACCAGCTGGGGCACCTGGGCGATGAAGATGAGGATGGCGAGCGCGTTCACGAAGCCCACCATCACCGACCGCGGGATGAACCGCATGAGCTTCGCGACCCCCAGCACGGCGAGGAGCACCTGCAGCACACCGGCGAGCATGACCGTGGCGATGAAGTAGTCCATCCCGTACTCGCGGGCGACGGGGGCGATCACCAGGGCGACGGCTCCGGTCGCGGCGGAGATCATCGCCGGGCGGCCGCCGAGGAACGCGATGGTGACCGCCATGACGAACGACGAGAACAGGCCGACGCGCGGGTCGACGCCGGCGATGATCGAGAAGGCGATCGCTTCGGGGATGAGTGCGAGTGCCACGACGAGACCGGCGAGCACCTCGCGGGTCAGCAGTCGCGGGCTGCGCAGCGCCTGCAGGACGGTCGGCTCGATGCGGTATCGCGCGGCGCTGTCGCGGGCACGGGTGGGGGAGGTCATGGCATCTCTCGGGAGTGCAGGCCGCCGGGCAGGCGGGGGCCACGGCACGGATGCCGAGGCGGGAGCAGGGAGGGGATGCGAAAGCATCCGCCCACAACCCTATCCGCGGGTATCCCCCGACGAGGTCTTGAGACTCCGCAGGGTGCGACCCCCTCCCGGCTCGGCCGCACCGGAGTGCGACCGAGCCGGAGTCCTGTCAGCGCCCGAGGCCGACCCGGTCGACCCGGCGGTGGTACCGCATGCCGGCGAGGCCGCCGAGGACCGCACCGACGAGGGTGACGATCGCCGCTCCGAGAGCGGTGAGGATGCCCGTGACCGTGGCGGTCTCCGGCGTCACCGGGATGCGGGGGAAGCTGTCGAGATTGCCGAGGATGTCCCACTGCGCGCCCGCGATGGCCGTGATGATCGCGACGATGACGGCGACGACGATCGCCCAGAGCCACACCGCGATCCCCTGCTTCGCACCGCTGAAGCGGGCCATCCGCCCGGCCACGTAGCCGCCGGCGTAGTAGGAGATCAGCAGCACCAGGGCGATGACGATGATCGCGATGATGCCGCCTGCACCGAGTGCGGCGTCGGCGGCCTCGTCGGGCGTCGTTCCGGTGTTCGCGCCGATCGCGGCGCCGATCGCCGTCACCAGGGCGGTGAGGAGCACCGTCGTGCCCATCGCGGTCAGCCAGCCGAAGAACGCGGAGCCGAACTTGAACCCGCCGAACTCGGCCTTCTCCCGGGCGTGCACGTCGTCGCGCAGGCTCGAAGCGTCCTGACGCGTGCGGGCGGCGTCGCCGTCACGCACGCCGTGCGCGCGGGTGGCGTCGTCGTCGTGCACGGCCGTATCGTGCCGCGCGGTCGGGGTGTCGTCGTGGACGCGCTCCTCGCGGAGGCGCTCCTCGCGGAGGCGCTCCTCGCGCTCCTGCGCCTCGCGGGCTCGCGCCTGCTGCAGGTCGTACTCCGTGCTGCGTCGGGCGACGGAGGGGTCGCTGGTCATGGGCGGGAGGTCGGCGTCGCGCGCCGGAGAATCCACGTCTCGGGAGGGCCGGGGCTCAGGGGTGCCGTTGATGTCGCTCATAGGCTGACCATGGCACCCCTCCCCCGCCGTCACGCATGTGGTTGCGCATCGGGGCGCGGGGGCGTACCGTACTCGGAATCACGGCCAGGCATCCGTCCGCCGTCGCCGCGTCACCCCGGTGCCGCCCCGGGATGCCCGCTCACGAGAAGTCGAGCTCGCCCCGCACGATCGAGTCGCCCGAGTGCGCCGGATCGCCGTCGACGGGCTCGACCGAGATGTCGACGAGGGCGTACTCGGCGAGGTCGACCCCGTCGGGCACCCGGAACGTGCCGGACTCCTCGTCGAGCACCCCCAGGCTGATGAGCGCCTGCCCGTCGGTGCGGATCAGCCACACCTCGCGGTAGTCGCCCTCTCCCGTGGCATCGGCGTCGAGCGTCACCCGCAGCGTGCGGGCACCGTCGCCGTCGTCGTCGACCTCGGCGCTCCCCGCCGCTCCGGGGTGGTCGGGGAAGGCATCGAGCTGTGCCGCGGCGACGACCTGGACCGGGGCGCCGAGCGAGGTCGTGATCCAGACGCCCGTGCCCACTGCCAGCACGAGAGCCGCCGAGGCGGCGAGCACCCACATCGTGCGCAGTGGCCGGCGGGTCGCGGGGCGACGCGCACGACGCCCCTCCTCCTCGGGCGTGGGCGCGGCCGGATCGCGGGGAGCGACGTC
>DAMDKH010000176.1:0-4450 GCA_032099965.1 Microbacterium sp. | reverse complement strand
GATGACGCGCCGACCACCGGGCGTGTCGCCCGGGAACACGGCCTCCCGCGTACGCTGGAGGAGTGGAGCGCTCGTTGGAGACGCAGGTCGACCAGGCCGTGGACGCCTGGCTGCGCTGGGTGCCGCGCTGGGAGCCGGCCACCCATCGCGGACGCACCGCTCCCTGTCGGCGCTGCCTGGGCTCGCCGATGCTGTCGGCCGCGGGGATCGGCGGCGGTGTCCCGCACGGCGTGCAGCACGGCCTCTCCACCCGGTTGAAGACGATCGTCGACCATGCGGTGTCCGACTACACCGCCCGCAACCTGCCGATGCTGCAGGCCGAGCTCGACCAGCAGGCCGCGCGCAACCGCGCCCGCAGCTACCGTCCCGCCGAAGACCTCGACCCCGAGTTCGACGGGCTGCCGCTCGATCCCGAGCCGGTGCCGGGGGCGCCGTTCCTCTTCACGATCGCCGGGATGGCCGATGCCACCGCCGACGAGCTGCCGCCCCTCCCGCCGCTGAGCGAGGAGGCGAAGGTCGCGCTCCGGCAGGAGGTCGCCCTCGCCGACGAGTACGCGAACCTCGTGGGGCGCGAGATCTGCGGGCTGCTGCTGCGGCACCGCATGCGCATCCAGACGGCGGTGTCGCAGCACGTGGAGCCGCAGATCGAGGCGCTCCTCGCCGAGCTGACGCAGTCGCTCGACTCGCCGTTCGACGCCGACCCCCTGTGACCCTGGTCCATTTGACCGGAATGTGACGCGGGATTACACTTGATCAGGTGTGTGCACGTCTCGACGTGCGCGCTGGGCGCCGGTCCCATGACCGGTCCGCCCCCACGGCATACCCATCACACCAAAAGCTCGTCTGCTCAGGCGCGCCGGTGGGTCATGATGTGAAACCCATCACGCTGTCACCGTGCAGCACTATGAGGAGAGAACGTGCCAACCATTCAGCAGTTGGTTCGCAAGGGTCGCTCGCCCAAGGTCACCAAGACCAAGGCGCCCGCCCTGAAGTCGAACCCGCAGCAGGCCGGGGTCTGCACCCGCGTCTACACCACCACCCCGAAGAAGCCGAACTCGGCGATGCGCAAGGTCGCTCGTGTGAAGCTCCGCAACGGTACCGAGGTCACCGCGTACATCCCCGGTGAGGGCCACAACCTGCAGGAGCACTCGCTCGTGCTCGTCCGCGGCGGTCGTGTGAAGGACCTCCCCGGTGTGCGTTACAAGATCGTCCGTGGCGCCCTGGACACCCAGGCCGTCAAGAACCGTAAGCAGGCTCGTTCCCGCTACGGCGCGAAGAAGGGTTGAGTTAGATGCCTCGTAAGGGTCCCGCCCCCAAGCGCCCCGTCGTCAACGACCCGGTATACGGCGCGCCGATCGTCACCTCGCTGGTGAACAAGATCCTCGTCGACGGCAAGAAGTCGCTGGCCGAGTCGATCGTCTACGGCGCCCTCCGCGGCGTCGAGGCGAAGAACGGTCAGGATGCCGTCGCCACCCTCAAGAAGGCGCTCGACAACGTGCGCCCCACCCTCGAGGTCCGCAGCCGCCGCGTCGGTGGCTCGACCTACCAGGTGCCGGTCGAGGTCAAGCCGCACCGCGCCAACACCCTCGCGCTGCGCTGGCTCGTCAGCTACGCCAAGGGCCGTCGCGAGAAGACGATGACCGAGCGTCTCCAGAACGAGATCCTCGACGCGTCGAACGGTCTCGGCGCCGCCGTCAAGCGTCGCGAGGACACGCACAAGATGGCCGAGTCGAACCGCGCGTTCGCTCACTACCGCTGGTAACAGCCTCGCCCGCCTCCGGCCCCGGTCGGAGGCGGGCACCCTCTCTTCGCAGTAACACTGCCAACAAGCAAAGGACACTCCTGTGGCACAAGACGTGCTCACCGACCTGAGCAAGGTCCGCAACATCGGCATCATGGCTCACATCGATGCCGGCAAGACCACCACCACCGAGCGCATCCTGTTCTACACGGGCGTCAACCACAAGCTCGGCGAGACGCACGACGGCGCCTCGACGACCGACTGGATGGAGCAGGAGAAGGAGCGCGGCATCACGATCACGTCTGCCGCCGTGACCTGCTTCTGGAACAAGAACCAGATCAACATCATCGACACCCCCGGTCACGTGGACTTCACGGTCGAGGTGGAGCGTTCGCTCCGCGTCCTCGACGGCGCGGTCGCCGTGTTCGACGGCAAGGAGGGCGTCGAGCCCCAGTCCGAGACCGTGTGGCGTCAGGCCGACAAGTACAACGTCCCGCGCATCTGCTTCGTCAACAAGATGGACAAGCTCGGCGCCGACTTCTACTTCACGGTCGACACGATCGTCAACCGCCTCGGCGCGAAGCCGCTGGTCATCCAGCTGCCGATCGGTGCCGAGAGCGACTTCATCGGTGTCGTCGACCTCGTCGAGATGCGTGCGCTGGTGTGGGCGGGTGACGCCAAGGGTGATGTGACCATGGGCGCCTCGTACGAGATCCAGGAGATCCCGGCCGACCTCAAGGAGAAGGCCGACTCCTACCGTCAGCAGCTCCTCGAGACCGTCGCCGAGAGCGACGACGCGCTTCTCGAGAAGTTCTTCGGTGGCGAGGACCTCACGGTCGCCGAGATCAAGGGCGCCATCCGCAAGATGACGGTCGCCTCGGAGATCTACCCGGTCCTCTGCGGCTCGGCGTTCAAGAACCGCGGCGTGCAGCCGATGCTGGACGCGGTCGTCGACTTCCTCCCGAACCCGCTCGACGTGGGCTCGATCGAGGCGCACGACCCCAAGGACTACGACACGATCATCGAGCGTCACCCCGACGCGAACGACCCGTTCGCCGCGCTGGCGTTCAAGGTCGCGGTGCACCCGTTCTTCGGTCGCCTCACCTACGTGCGCGTCTACTCGGGTTCGCTCGAGTCCGGCTCGGCGGTCATCAACTCGACCAAGGGAAAGAAGGAGCGCATCGGGAAGATCTTCCAGATGCACGCCAACAAGGAGATCCCGGTCCCCTCGGTCACCGCGGGCAACATCTACGCCGTCATCGGTCTGAAGGACACCACCACCGGTGACACCCTGACCGACCCGGCCTCCCCGGTGGTCCTCGAGTCGATGACCTTCCCGGAGCCCGTCATCGAGGTCGCCATCGAGCCGAAGACCAAGGCCGACCAGGAGAAGCTGGGTGTCGCCATCCAGAAGCTCGCCGAGGAGGACCCGACCTTCCGCACCGAGCTCAACCCCGAGACCGGTCAGACGACCATCAAGGGCATGGGCGAGCTGCACCTCGACATCCTCGTGGACCGCATGAAGCGCGAGTTCAACGTCGAGGCCAACGTCGGAAAGCCCCAGGTCGCGTACCGCGAGACGATCCGCAAGGCCGTCGAGAAGCACGACTACACGCACAAGAAGCAGACCGGTGGTTCGGGTCAGTTCGCGAAGATCCAGTTCACCATCGAGCCGATGGACCTGGACTCCGAGAACACCTACGAGTTCGTCAACGCCGTCACCGGTGGACGCATCCCGCGCGAGTACATCGGCTCGATCGACGCCGGTTTCCAGGACGCCATGAACGTCGGAGTCCTCGCGGGCTACCCGATGGTCGGCGTCAAGGCGACCATCGTCGACGGTGCCGCGCACGACGTCGACTCCTCGGAGATGGCGTTCAAGATCGCCGGCTCGATGGGCTTCAAGGAGGCGGCTCGCCGCGCCAGCCCGGCTCTGCTCGAGCCGCTGATGGCCGTCGAGGTGCGTACGCCCGAGGAGTACATGGGCGACGTCATCGGCGACCTGAACTCGCGTCGTGGCCAGATCCAGTCCATGGAGGACGCCGCCGGCGTCAAGGTCGTCCGTGCCCAGGTCCCGCTGTCCGAGATGTTCGGCTACATCGGCGACCTGCGCTCGAAGACCTCGGGTCGCGCCGTCTACTCGATGGAGTTCCACAGCTACGCTGAGGTTCCCCGCAACGTGGCGGACGAGATCGTCCAGAAGACCGCGGGCGAGTAAGTACTTCCTGGGAGTCCGGCCCCCGAGCATGCGACGGGGCCGGCTCCCAGGTCACCTACAACTTCACATTCCCTCTCTACTAAACTGAGATTCACACCCGTAGAGAACCGGTCGCAATCCAGTGCCCGGCACCTCTACAACGACGTCCTGAGGAGGACCCAGTGGCTAAGGCCAAGTTCGAGCGGACCAAGCCGCACGTCAACATCGGAACGATCGGTCACGTCGACCACGGCAAGACCACGCTCTCCGCAGCGATCTCGAAGGTGCTTGCCGACAAGTACCCGTCCGACACCAACGTGCAGCGCGACTTCGCTTCCATCGACTCGGCGCCGGAAGAGCGCCAGCGTGGTATCACCATCAACATCTCGCACATCGAGTACGAGACCCCGAAGCGCCACTACGCGCACGTCGACGCGCCGGGTCACGCCGACTACGTCAAGAACATGATCACCGGTGCCGCTCAGATGGACGGCGCGATCCTCGTGGTCGCC
>DAMDKH010000175.1:0-4460 GCA_032099965.1 Microbacterium sp. | reverse complement strand
GCGTCACCCTGCAGGATCGCCCGGAGGTGCCGCTCCTCCTCCGCGGTGCGATGCGCGGCGTTGGTGCCCGACCCGATGACCCACGCGTCGACGCGGGTGGCCCCGACGTCCGGCCCGGTCACCGTCTCCGGACGTCGCGCGAGCACCGCATCCGCCACCGGCTGCTCACCGACGAAACGCACGAATCCCGCTCCGGCCCGCCACGCCGCCTCCACCCCGAGCACCGCCGCTCCCGGGTAGGCGGACGACCCCGTGCGCAGGGCGACGACGCCCCGGGAGTACTTGTCGTCGTCCGCTGTCGGCGCGCGCAGCATGCGCCACCGGCGGTAGCGTCGAACGGTGAGCATCCTCTTCTCCCCCCTGCGCATCCGGTCCGTCGAGTTCCGCAACCGCCTCTGGGTCTCCCCCATGTGCATGTACAGCGCCGAGGACGGCGTCGTGCAGGAGTGGCACCGCACCCATCTCGCGCAGTTCGCGTCGGGCGGCGCGGGGCTCGTCGTCGCCGAGGCGACCGCCGTCGTCCCCGAGGGGCGCATCACGCCGCGGGACGCAGGTCTGTGGACGGACGAGCAGCGGGATGCCTGGGCGCCCCTCGTCCGCGCGGTCCACGACCGCGGATCCCTCGCCGGCATCCAGCTCGCGCACGCGGGTCGCAAGGCATCGACCTGGTGGCCCTGGGCCGACGAGCGGGGGTCGGTGCCGCAGACGGAGGGCGGATGGACGACCACCGCCCCGTCCGCGGTGGCGTTCGAGGGCTTCGCGGAGCCCGCCGCCCTCGACGGCGCGGGGATCGATCGCGTCGTGGCCGCCTTCGGCGACGCCGCTCGCCGTGCGATCGAGGCCGGATTCGACGTGCTCGAGATCCATGGCGCGCACGGGTACCTGCTGCACCAGTTCCTCTCCCCGAGTACGGCGGATCCCTGGAGAATCGCGCCCGCCTTCTGCTGCGCGTGCTCGACGCCGTGCGGGGCGCGGCCGGCGACGGAGTGCCGGTGTTCGTGCGCATCTCGGCGACCGACCATGCCGACGGCGGCTTCACCGCCGACGAGGCCGCGCAGGTCGGGGACTGGGCGACCGCGCACGGCGCAGACCTCATCGACGTCTCCAGCGGCGGGCTCGTGGCCCATCAGCGCATCGACGTGTTCCCGGGGTACCAGGTGCCGCTGGCCGAGACGGTCCGACAGGGCGGACGGATCCCGGTCTCGGCGGTCGGGCTGATCACCGCTGCCGCACAGGCCGAGGAGGTGCTGCGCGACGGATCGGCGGATGCGATCTTCGCCGGACGCGAGTGGCTGCGCGACCCGCACTTCGGGCTCCGCGCCGCACACGAGCTCGGCGACGACATCGCCTGGCCTCCCCCGTACGAACGCGCCCGCTGGCGCTGAGCCGTCGCTGCGCAGCGAGAAGGCCGCCGACCCGTCAGGGCGGCGGCCTTCCGTGTCTGTCCGCGGTCAGTGTCCGCGCACGCGACGCGTCGCGTCCTGCACCTCTCCGACCAGCTCCTCGAGGATGTCCTCCAGGAACAGCACGGCGGTGGTGTTCCCCTGGGCGTCGCGCACCTTCGCCAGGTGCCGACCGGCGCGTCGCATGACGGCCAGGGCGTCTTCGAGGTCGGTGTCCTCCTGCACCGGCACCATATGGTGGATGCGCTTGGCCGGCAGTGGTTCGGCCATGCGCCGCTCCGCATCCGGACCGTCCGAGGCCCGCAGGATGTCCTTGAGGTGCACGTACCCGACCGGGGCGTGGTCCTCGTCGACGATCACATAACGCGAGAACCCGTAGCGGGCGACCGCCTTCTCGATGTCGCCGGGGGTCGTGGTCTCGGGGAGCGTCACGAGGGCGCTCAGCGGAACCGCGACGTCGCGCGCCTTCTTGTCGGTGAACTCGACGGCGGCCGCCACGGCACCCGCGGTGTCCATCAGCACGCCTTCACGGCGCGACTGATCGACGATGGTCGCGACCTCCTCGAGCGTGAACGTCGATGCGGCCTCGTTCTTCGGCTCCACCCGGAACAGGCGCAGCACGGCGTTCGCCGCGGCGTTCAGCACCCAGATCACCGGCATGAAGACCTTCGACACCCACACCAGGGCGGGGGCGAGCAGCAGCACCGCACGATCGGGCACCGAGAACGCGAGGTTCTTGGGCACCATCTCGCCGAAGACCACATGCAGGAACGACACGATGATCAGGGCGACGGCGAACGCCACCGCATCGACCGCCGCATCCGGCCATCCGATCGCATGCAGCGGCACGGAGAGCAGGTGGTGGATCGCCGGCTCCGAGACGTTCAGGATCAGCAGCGAGCAGATCGTGATGCCGAGCTGCGACGTGGCGAGCATCAGGGTCGCGTGCTCCATCGCGTACAGCGCCGTCTTCGCGGCGCGCGACCCCTCCTCGGCGCGGGGCTCGATCTGCGAACGGCGGGCCGAGATCACCGCGAACTCGGCACCGACGAAGAAGGCGTTGCCGAGCAGCAGCACGACGAGCCAGGCCAATCCCGCCCAATCGTTCATCGGGTCGTCTCCTCATCGGTCTCGTCGGGTCTGGGGACGAAGCGGATGCGGTCCACGCGCCGGCCGTCCATGCGCACCACGTGCAGCGTGCCGCTGTCGAGCGGCACCTCGTCGCCGACGACGGGCACGCGTTCGAGCACGCTCATGACGTAGCCGCCGACCGTGTCGTACACGTCGCCTTCGGGAACCTCGATGCCGGCACGACTGCGCAGCTCGTCCGGTCGCAGCTCGCCGGGGAACGTCAGACCGTCCCGGCCGCGCACGACACCGGCCCGGGTGCGGTCGTGCTCGTCCGACACCTCGCCGACGAGTTCCTCGACGAGGTCCTCCAGCGTGACGAGACCGGCGGTTCCGCCGTACTCGTCGACGACGACCGCGAGCTGATACCCCCGGGCACGGAGCTCGGAGATGAGACCGTCGACGTGCGCCGTCTCCGGCACGCGGAGGGGTTCCGTCGAGAGCGCCCCGACCGGCACCTCCGTGCGCCGTTCGCGCGGCACGGACACGGCGGCCTTGAGGTGCACGACGCCCGTGATGTCGTCGAGGTCGTCCTCGTAGACGGGGAAGCGGCTGTGTCCTGTGCGGCGCGCCAGCTGGATGACGTCGTCGGCGGAGTCGCCGGCCGAGATGGCGTGCATGCTGGGGCGCGCGGTCATGACGTCGGCCGCGGTCAGGCGGGAGAAGGTGAGGGTACGGTCGAGCAGCGTGGCCGTGTCGGCCTCGAGCACCCCGGCACTGGCCGATCGGCGCACGAGCGACGAGAGCTCCTCGGCGCTGCGGGCGCCGGACAGCTCCTCCTTGGGCTCCACGCCCATGCTGCGCAGCACGCCGTTGGCGCTGCCGTTGAGCACGACCACGGCGGGCTTGAACACCGTCGTGAAGGCGACCTGGAACGGCACGACGAGCTTGGCCGTGGCGCGAGGGAGGGCGAGGGCGAAGTTCTTGGGCACGAGCTCGCCGAGGATCATCGAGAGCACCGTGGCGACGAACATGGCCACGACCGTCGCGATGGGCGCGACCGCCGGCTCGGGGATGCGCCAGGCGAGCAGCGTCGGGCGGAGCAGGTTCGACAGCGCCGGCTCCATCGTGTATCCGGTGAGCAGGGTCGTCAGCGTGATGCCGAGCTGCGCGGACGACAGGTGCGTCGAGGTGTGCTTGAGAGCGCTGATCGTGAGGGAGAGTCGCGATTCCCCGCGCTCCTGACGCGCTTCGAGATCGGCGCGGTCGAGATTCACCAGCGCGAACTCGCTCGCGACGAAGAGGCCGGTGCCGACCGTGAGCAGGAGCCCCACGCCCAACATGATGTAGTCCATCAGCGGTTCCTCCCCCGGAAGAGAGGCGGACGGTGGGGCGATCTACTGCAACTGGGAGGGTCGTCCATAGTGAGGACGATTCTACAGAGTCCGGACCGGCATGGCAGGGCCGGGACTACCAGCTGACCGGCAGCGCCTTGCCCTCGTCGTAGCCGGCGGCCGACTGCAGCCCGACCAGCGCCCGCTCGTGGAACTCGGGCACGGTCGCGGCCCCGGCGTAGGTGAACGACGAGCGCACGCCGGAGGTGATCATGTCGAGCAGGTCCTCGACTCCGGGCCGCAGCGGGTCGAGGTAGATCTTCGACGACGAGATGCCCTCGGCGAACAGCTCCTTGCGGGCGCGCTCGTACGCGTCGAGGCGTTCGAAGCGCGCCTGCACCGCCTTCGTGGAGGCCATCCCCCACGATTCCTTGTAGAGACGGCCGTCGGCGTCCTGCTGCAACTCGCCGGGCGCTTCGATCGTGCCGGCGAACCACGAGCCGATCATGACGGATGCCGCGCCCGCCGCCAGGGCCAGCGCCACGTCCCGCGGATACCGCACCCCTCCGTCGGCCCAGACGTGCGCGCCCAGCGCCCGCGCGACCTCCGCGGTCACGAGGACGGCCGAGAACTGCGGCCGTCCGACGGCGGTCAT
>DAMDKH010000174.1:0-4482 GCA_032099965.1 Microbacterium sp. | reverse complement strand
GCCGCAGGATCACCTGCCGGCGACGAACCGCGCCGCACGCCGCAAGGCGACCCGCAAGAAGGGCGGCCGCCGATGATCGTCGACGACCGCGACGGCTCCGTCGTCGAGCAGGGCATCGAGCTCGTCCCGCTGAACCTCACCGCACTCGACGAGGGCGAGCTGCTCGCGCTGTTCCCCTCACCCGTGCAGTGCGCCGGCGCCCTGCTGAAGGCCCGCGCCATGATCGCGCAGGCACCCGCCGTGCTCGCCGAGCGCTCGAAGGCCGTCAAGGACGCGAAGCGCAACCTCATCATCGCCCGCGGCTACGCCCGGCAACGGGCCGAGGGCCGCGACGCCGAGACCCGCCGCCTCATCGCCGAAAGCGACGCCGACGTGCTCACCGCCTGGGAAGCGATCGACACCGCCGAACTCGCCCTCGAGTACGCCCGCGAACTCCGCAAGACCCTGACCGAGGACATCGAGATCCTCCGGTCCCTCAACGCCAACTTCCGAGGAGAACACCGATGAGGTCAGAAATACGTGGCCATGTCCGACCACCGGTCGAAGAACAACTGCTGAGAATTCTTCCCATCAGTTCTCAGGAACGAAAAGCCCGAGGCGGTGCCGGGGAGACGTCGGATCTCAGTCTGTATGTGGTTTCGGTCAGTGACGATCCAGTGATCGTCACCGTAGGTGCGCCACGCGTACTCGGTTCCGTTGCTGCCCAGAAGGGTGATTTGAGGGGAACCGACTGCGGGCGGAGTGTCGGGAATCATCCGGAGCTACCCTCACTCAGGACGAAGAGCTTCGCCGTCCTGAACCGGGTGATTCACTCCTCGGACCAAGCCTTCGACGATGGAAGCGAGATCGTTGACTGCGGACCAGAGTCCCTGGGAGAACTCGTCTGCTGCCGAGAAGCGCGCGTGGTCGCTGAGCGACCGGAGCTCCTGCTGCACGGAGTGGATCGCTTCTTCGAGAGTGTGATGTGCCATGCGGAGACCCTATCGGGGGTGGCCCAGTGAGCACCAGGGTGGGCTACGAACGCCCCGCCGTGATCTGGAACGGCCTCACTGTGACCGACCTGTTCTGTGGTGCGGGCGGTTCCTCCACCGGCCTGGTCGAGGCCGGCTACCGGGTCGTCATCGCGGCGAACCACTGGGAGCTGGCGATCGCGTCGCACCAGGTGAACCACCCCGAGACCGATCACTCGCAGGCGGACATCTCGCAGGTGAACCCGGCCTACTTCCCGAAGACGCACGTGCTGTGGGGGTCGCCGGAGTGCACGAACCACTCGATCGCGAAGGGTGTGAAGCGGCAGCGTCAGCAGGATCAGGCGCTGTTCGAGCTCGACGGCACCCGCCCGCTCCCGGACGAGGCCGCGAACCGGTCCCGCGCGACGATGTGGGACATTCCCCGCTTCGCCGAGCACCACCGTTACATGGCGATCATCCTCGAGAACGTCGTCGACGCGTACCGGTGGGACCAGTTCGAGGCGTGGCAGATGGCGATGCGCTCGCTCGGCTACCGGATGCAGTTCGTGTGGCTGAACAGCATGCACGCGCAGATCGGCGGCCTCCCGGCGCCGCAGTCCCGCGACCGCATGTACATCGTGATGTGGCGCGAGGATCTCGCGAGCCGGAAGAAGGGCGTCACGGGCCCGAACGTCGGGAAGTGGACCCGCCCGATGGCGGTGTGCCCCGAGCACGGCGAGGTGCAGGCCGTGCAGGCGTTCAAGAAGGCCGAGCAGTGGGGCCGCTACCGCGCCCAGTACCTCTACCGCTGCCCCGAGTGCTTCCATGTCATCGAGCCCGGCTGGCTCGCGGCGGAGTCGATCATCGACTGGTCGCTGCCCGCGCCGCGCATCGGCGACCGCGCGAAGCCGCTGGCGGAGAAGACGCGCGAGCGCATCCGCCGCGGCATCGAGCGCTACTGGGCGCCCGTGCTCGCGAAGGCCGCCGGGAACACGTACGACGGCGTCACCACGGGGTCGCAGTACCTCCGCGTCTCCGACGTCGACGGACCGATGCCCGTGCAGACGGGCACCGCCGAGCACGGCCTCGCCGTCCCCCCGGCGTTCCTCGCGCAGTTCCGTGAGCGCGAGCGCACGCAGCCCCTCGACGGGCCGCTGCCCACGGTCGTCGCCGACGGCGCGAACCACGCGCTCATCGTGAACCACCTCTCGGGGGCGGACGACTCCCGCTCGCGTCCGGTGGGCGACCCGCTGCCGTCCATCGTCGCCGGCGGGATGCACGCCTCGCTCCTCATCCCCGTCGAAGGCCGCGAGGGTAAGAGTGCAGCATCCGCCGCCGACCCGCTGCGCACCCAGTCGACCCGCAACGAGACCGGGCTGCTCGTGCCGTACTACACGAAGGGCGTCGCACGGCAGACGTCCGAGCCCTTGGCGACGGTGACGACCGTGGACGGCGCCGGCCTCGTCGTGCCGCTGCGCAACCACGGCGTCGCAAAGCCCGCATCGCAGCCGATCGACACCGTCAGCGCCGAGGGTAACCACCATGCGCTGGTCATGCGGAACAACAACGGCCGAGGATCGGGGGCAGAGATGTCGACGCCCGTCGGCGAGCCGCTCCGTGCACTCACGACGGCGGGGCACCAGTCCCTGCTCTCACCGTCGGAGCCGATCAGCCTCGACGTCGACGACGCCGGATTCCGCATGCTGGAGCCGCACGAGATCCAGGCCGGCATGGGCTTCGCCGCCGACTATCTGCTGCTCGGGTCGAAGCGCGACAAGGTGAAGCAGGCGGGGAACGCGGTCACGCCGCCTGCGGCCCGCGACCTCGGTCACGCCGTCGCCGAGTTCCTCCTGGCGGTGGCATCGTGAGCGCTCCGACGAGTGCGACTCGCGACGCGGTGTACCGTCGCGACAACCGCCGCTGCGCCGCCTGCGGTGTCATGGTGCTCACGTTCCAGCACCGCCGCGCTGTCGGCATGGGCGGGTCGAAGAACGTCCCCTCGCCGGTCGATGGCCTGTCGCTCTGCGCGATGTGCAACGAAGGCTGCGAGGGCGCCATGCAGGCGCAGGCACTCCGCTACGGCTGGAAGGTCCGCCGCTGGGTGACGCACCCCGAACGCGTGCCGGTCTTCTACCCGCTCGAGATGGCCTGGTTCCGCCTCGAGGGCACCACCCGCGTCCGGATCTCTCACTCGGTCGCGATGGAGATGGGCTGCAGCGTATACGGCGCCGAGTGGCTCCTCTGGCACGAGGCCATCGCATGAGTATCATCAGCGAGGCGTTCTCCGCGTGGCGCGAGTGCCGCGTCGAGTACGACGAGACCCTCTATACCCAGTACGTCGCCGCGGAGGAGGCCACGAACGGCGCGATGCTCAACGCCCGCGGCCGCGAGAAGGGCATCGACCCGTTCTCCCTGTTCATGGGGAACGAGACCCGCGCTCTCGCGTACGCGTCCGAGGAGCTCGTCGAGCATTGGGCGCAGCACCCGCGGATCACCTTCGCGAGGTTCGAGCGGCAGTGGCAGGCGCGCCGCGAGGCCGAGCTTCTGGGAGATGCCGCGTGAGCGCCGTGGCGGCCGTGGCCGAGCCTACTGAGGCGCCCGAGTGGAAGCCGAACCGCGAGGTCACGCTCGAGCAGCTCCGCATCGTCGACATGATCCACGAGGACTGGCCGAAGTGCCGCGCATGCGGGCAGACGACCTATCGCCTCGACGCCTTCGGCCTCTGCTCCAAGACGACCGAGTCGCACCGGCAGCGCCGCGGCGACTACAGCCCTGCGAAGAAGGCGAGGAAGCGATGAGCGTGATGCCGAAGTTCGCGATGACGTACGTCGTCGTCTGGGCGGACGAGCGCGGCCCCGGTCGGCACGTTCTGAAGGTCGGTCGAGCGTGGCGGTTCTCGCGCGTGCAGGAGATGACGGTGTCCGGCGGACAGATCGTCGTGCTCGCTCGCGGGACGGATGCGTCGTGGGAGACGGAGGCGCTGCGGATGCTGCGTCGCTGGTTCCCGCAGGCGTTCGTCTCGGAGCTCGAGGCGCGGCGGTTGCTGTTCCGGGGGCGCGGGTGGACGGAGTGTTTCGAGGTCGACGACGAGCACCTGCAGCTCGCGATCGATCTGGTGTTCGAGGGGTTTGCGAGAGGAAGCGATCAGGGTGTCAACGAGGAGCGTGCAGCGGCGGATCAGCGCGGAGGACATGCGGTGGCCGGGCTACCTGCGCGCACCGCACGAAGCGAAGCCGACCGCGGTGGGGCTGTGGACGACGGCGACGGACCCGCTCGGTCGGTGCGAGCTGGTGCCGGAGCTGATCGCCGCGGCGATCTACCCGGGGGAAGCGGCGACGGATCTGGTCGTCGATCACCTGCTGATGCTCGCGGATTCCGGGTTTCTGGCGATCTACGAGGAGCGCGGGTCGGAGTGGATCGCGCTTCGGCGCCCGCTGCGCGTGGACGCGCGCCTCGCGTCGTCGGACGCTCCAGCGCCGCCGCGCGAACATTCGCGAACGTACGCGGCTGTGGGGGGAGCGCGGGAGCGGGC
>DAMDKH010000173.1:0-4502 GCA_032099965.1 Microbacterium sp. | reverse complement strand
GTGATCGCGCTCCCCCGCCTCCTCGCGGGCCTCGCGCTCTCCGACGCCCGCACCGCCGTGTGGGACCTCGCGCGGCTCGCCGGCTGGACCCTCACGTGGACCGACGAGGCCTTCTCCGGCGCCACCGTGGTCGACGGCACCGGCTCCGCGACGTTCCACTTCGACGAGCACGCCCGCATCACGAACATCTCCGGCGCGGTCGGCGGCGCCTGACCCGACGCCCGACCCGCGGGTGCGACGCGCCCGCTGAGACGAGAACCCCGCCCCGGTCATCGACCTGGGGCGGGGTTCTCGTGTCGGGGCCGCGCGAGGCGTTCGGCGGCCTCGACGACGTTGGTCATGAGCAGCGCGACGGTCATCGGACCCACGCCACCGGGGTTCGGCGAGACGAAACCGGCGACCTCCGCCACCTCGGGATGCACGTCGCCGAAGACGAGGTTCTTGCCCGTCTCGGGGTCGGTCTCCCGCGTGACGCCCACATCGAGCACGGCGGCCCCGGGCTTCACGTCCTCGGCGCGGATGAGGTGCTTGACGCCCGCGGCGGCGACGATGACGTCGGCCTCGCGCAGGTAGCGCGGCATGTCGACCGTGCCGGTGTGCGTGAGCGTGACCGTGGCGTTGAGGTCGCGCCGCGTGAGCAGCAGGCCGATCGACCGGCCGATGGTCACCCCGCGACCGACGACCACCACGTGCTTGCCGTTGAGGTCGTAGCCGTTGCGCACGAGCAGCTCGATCACGCCGCGCGGCGTGCAGGGCAGCGGCGTGTGGATCGGGCTGTTGACGTTGAGCACGAGACGGCCGAGGTTGGTCGGGTGCAGCCCGTCGGCATCCTTGGCGGGGTCGATGCGCTCGAGGATGGCGTCGGTGTCGAGGTGCTTCGGCAGGGGCAGCTGCACGATGTAGCCGTGGCAGTCGGGGTCCGCGTTGAGCTCGTCGATCAACGCCTCGACGTCGTCCTGCGTCGCGTCCGCGGGCAGTTCGCGCTGGATCGAGTTCATCCCGATCGCCTCGGACTGGCGGTGCTTCATGCCCACGTACAGCTGCGATGCAGGGTCGGCGCCCACGAGCACGGTCGCGATGCCGGGGGTGATGCCGCGCGCGCGCAGGGCGGCCACGCGCTCGGTGAGCTCGGCCTTGATCGCCGCGGAGGCGGCCTTGCCGTCCAGGATGGTCGCGGTCATGTCTTCGTCCTTTCGACAGAGACGGCGCGACACCACGTCTCTCGCGAGATGCCGCGAGTGGCGGGTGTCTCGCGCGAGACGTGGTGTCTCACCGGTCGGATTACTGCTGCAGGTCCGGGTAGAGCGGGAAGGCGGCGGCGAGGGTGTCGACCCGGGCGCGCAGCGCCTCCACGTCGGCGCCGGGCTGGAGGGCGAGGGCGATGATGTCGGCCACCTCCGTGAACTCCGCGTCGCCGAAGCCGCGCGTCGCGAGGGCGGGCGTGCCGATGCGCAGGCCCGACGTCACCATCGGGGGCCGCGGGTCGTTCGGCACCGCGTTGCGGTTGACGGTGATGTGGATGTCGTGCAGGAGGTCCTCCGCCTGCTTGCCGTCGATCTCCGCGTCGCGCAGGTCGACGAGAACGAGGTGCACGTCGGTGCCGCCGGAGCGGACCGCGATACCCGCGTCCTTCACGTCCTGCTGGGAGAGGCGCTCGGCGATCAGCGACGCGCCGCGCAGCACCCGCTGCTGACGCTCGGCGAACTCGGGGGTCGCGGCGAGCTTGAAGGCGGTCGCCTTGGCGGCGATCACGTGCATGAGCGGTCCGCCCTGCTGCCCCGGGAAGACGGCCGTGTTGATCTTCTTGGCGATGTCGGCGTCGTTCGTGAGGATGAAGCCCGAGCGGGGGCCGCCGATGGTCTTGTGCACGGTCGACGAGACGACGTGGGCGTGGGGCACCGGGTTGGGGTGCAGACCGGCGGCGACGAGGCCGGCGAAGTGGGCCATGTCGACCCAGAGCAGCGCGCCCACCTCGTCGGCGATCGCGCGGAACGCGGCGAAGTCGAGCGTGCGGGGATAGGCCGACCAGCCGGCGATGATGACCTTCGGCTTGTGCTCGAGGGCGAGGCGGCGCACCTCGTCCATGTCGATGGTCGAGGTCTCGGGGTTCACCCCGTAGGCGACGATGTCGTAGAGGCGGCCGGAGAAGTTGATCTTCATGCCGTGCGTGAGGTGGCCGCCCTGGTCGAGCGAGAGGCCGAGCAGCGTGTCGCCGGGGCGGGCGATGGCGTGCAGCACGGCGGCGTTGGCGGAGGCGCCGGAGTGCGGCTGGACGTTGGCGAACTCGGCACCGAAGAGGCTCTTCGCCCGGGAGATCGCGAGCTCCTCGGCGACGTCGACCTCTTCGCAGCCGCCGTAGTAGCGGCGGCCGGGGTAGCCCTCGGCGTACTTGTTGGTGAGCACCGAGCCCTGCGACTGCAGCACGGAGACGGGCACGAAGTTCTCGGACGCGATCATCTCGAGGAACGTCTGCTGGCGCTTCAGTTCGCGGTCGAGGACCTCGGCGATCTCGGGGTCGACCTCGGCGAGCGGGGCGTTGAAGTAACGGTCGGTCATGATGACGGGCTCCTCTGACGACGGATTCGAAGGGTGTTCTCATCGGCCCAGGCGCGCGGTCGAATTCCGTGGTCGGTCGCTCCCCGGTGGTACCCCACCCAGACGCCAGTCGCGACGTTTCGAGCATAGCGGATCACCCCTGGCCCGTCCGCCACGCGCGCGCTAGGTTTTGTTCATGGTCTTTCCAGATTCAGTGCCCCTCGTCCCGCTGCCCGCCGACGTCGTCGTGCATGCCGGCCGGATGCCCGTCACCGCGACGTCGCGCGTGATCGGCGACTCCCCCGCCGCCGAGATCCTGCGCGCCGCAGCCGCTCGACGCGGCGCTCCGGCGTTCGCGACGGCGCCGCAGGGCACCGCGCCCTCCGCCGGCGACATCGAGTTCCGCATCGACAGCTCCTCGGATGCCCACCCCGAGGGATACCGCCTCACCGTCACCGACCACGCGGTGGTCTCCGCCGCGACGGAGGCGGGCCTGTTCTACGGCGCGCAGACGCTGCTGCAGCTGCTCCGCGCCGACGACTCGGGCTGGAGCATCGCGCACGCCGAGATCGTCGACGCCCCCCGCTTCCCCCACCGCGGGGTGATGCTCGACGTCGCGCGGCACTTCTTCGACGTCGAGGAGGTCGAGCGCTTCATCGACGCGACGAGCGCGCTGAAGTTCAACCGGCTCCACCTCCACCTCACCGACGACCAGGGGTGGCGCGTGCACATCGACGCGTGGCCCCTCCTCACCGAGAAGGCGTCGACCTCCGCGGCGGGCGGCGACCGCGGCGGCTTCTACAGCAAGGACGACTATCGACGCATCGTCGCGCACGCCGCCGCCCGGCACATGATCGTCATCCCCGAGGTCGACCTCCCCGGACACACGCACGCGATCGGCGTCGCCTACCCCGACCTCGTCGAGGAGCCGGTGCTCAACGACGGGCTCGTCGAACAATCCGAGGCCCTCGGCCAGCCGCTGCCGGTGCGGGGCGAGCCGTACACCGGCTGGGGCGTCGGGCACTCCAGCGTCCGCATCCGCGACGAGCGGACCTACGACTTCGTCCGCGACGTCGTCCGGGAGCTCGCCGAGATGACCCCGGGCCCCTACATCCACCTCGGCGGCGACGAGTCGCTCGGCACGACCCAGGAGGACTTCGACCACTTCGCCGAACGCGCCACCCGCATCGTCGTCGAGGCGGGCAAGACGCCCGTCGCCTGGCACGAGATGGGGGCCGCGGCCGGGATCGCGGAGGGCACCGTCGGGCAGTACTGGGGCATGACGTCGCCGTCGCAGGCGCACGCCGCGCACGCCGCGCACTTCGTCGCCCGCGGCGGGGCGCTGATCATGTCGGCGGCCGATGCGACCTACCTCGACATGAAGTACGACGCGGAGTACCCGCTCGGCCTCACGTGGGCCGCACTGATCGACGTCCGCACGGCGTACGAATGGGAGCCGACGGCGGTGCTCGATGTGCCGGACGACGCCATCCTCGGCACCGAGGCGCCCCTGTGGTCGGAGACGACCCTCACCCTGTCGGACGTCGAGAAGCTCGTCTTCCCGCGCGCGGCCGCCGAGGCGGAGGTCGCCTGGTCGCCTCGCGTCGCCGAGGGCCGGGGCTGGGACTCGTTCCGCCGGAGGCTGAGCACGCTCGCACCGCTGTGGAAGGCTGAGGGCATCGACTTCCACCCCGCCGCGGAGATCCCCTGGAGCGACCGATGAGCACCGGCACCCCCGCCCCGCACCCGTCGCGCACGCCGTCCGTCGTCGTCCACTCGGCCCGCCTCGTCGACGGGGGCGTGGTCACGGACGACGCGTGGGTGCGCTTCGACGAGGGCCGCGTGGTCGCGCGCGGCACGGGGGACACGTGGGAGCCGGCCGACGAGATCGTCGACGCCTCCTCCGTCGCCGGTGCCGGGGCGGTGCTCACCCCCGGATTCCTCGACATCCACGGCCATGGCGGCGG
>DAMDKH010000172.1:1326-4541 GCA_032099965.1 Microbacterium sp. | reverse complement strand
CGGGGCGTCGTAACCTGCGACGCCGGCGCCTCGCTCCACGCGAGAATGGATGGCATGGACTGGCAGACGACCTCGGAGGACACGGTGCCGTCGGCGCTCGTGACGGATGCCGACGTGCGTCTGCTGCGCGCCCGACCGCCGGCGACCGGCGCCTGGCGCGACGGCGATCCGGTCGGTGATCGGCACTTCGCCGTCTCCGGCGCGTTCCGCACCGAGAGCGGGGCCGAACTGCCCGGCATCCGACTGGCGTACGAGACGTGGGGCGAACTGAACGACGCCCGCGACAACGCCGTGCTGGTGCTGCACGCCCTCACCGGCGACAGTCACGTGCGCGGACCGGCGGGCGCCGGGCATCCCACGGCCGGATGGTGGGAGGAGCTCACGGGTCCTGGTGCCCCTCTCGACACCGACCGCTGGTTCGTCGTCGCCCCGAACATGCTGGGCGGATGCCAGGGCTCGACCGGGCCGGCGAGCATCGCGCCCGACGGCTACGAGTGGGCGTCGCGCTTCCCGTACCTCACCATCCGCGACCAGGTCGCCGCCCAGGTGCGCCTGGCCGACGCGCTCGGCATCGACGCCTGGGCGGCGGTCGTCGGCGGGTCGATGGGCGGGATGCACGCTCTGGAATGGGCCGTGTCGCACCCCGAGCGCGTGTCCCGTCTGGCCGTGCTCTCGTCGCCCCCGGTGACCACCGCCGACCAGATCGCCCTCAACACCGTGCAGATCGAGACGATCCGCATGGACCCGAGGTTCCTCGGCGGCGAGTACTACGACCTCGACGACGGCGACGGTCCGCACCGCGGTCTGGCACTGGCCCGCCGGATGGCGCTGCTGAACTATCGCAGCCCGATCGAGCTCAACCAGCGGTTCCAGCGCTCGTGGCAGTCCGGCGTCTCGCCGCTGGGCCACGGCGGGCGGTTCGCGGTCGAGTCGTACCTCGACTTCCACGGCAACAAGTTCACCCGCCGCTTCGACGCGAACAGCTACATCACCCTCGTCGAGGCGATGAACTCCCACGACGTGGGACGCGACCGCGGCGGCGTCGAGGAGGCTCTGCGCACCGTGACGGCCACGACCCTCGTGCTCGGGATCGACAGCGACCGACTGTTCCCGGTCGACGGCCAGCACCGCATCGCCCGCAGCATCCCGCACACCCTCGACGGCGGCGACGACGCGGTCGTGCTCACGAGTGATTTCGGCCATGACGGGTTCCTCATCGAGACCGAGGCCGTCGGCGCCCACCTGCGTCGTCTGCTGGCCAGCTGAGCGGAGGGTGGGCGACGGGGCGGCTCAGGCCTCGTCGAAGCGCCAGGGCAGCGACGCGGTGACCAGCCGACCGTGCTCCCACACGAAGTCCCGCCCCTCGGCCGTCTCGACAACCTGCGTGCGGAACAGGGCGGGCGCTCCGGCGGCGGCGAGAGCGGCGTCCGCGTCGGGGAACCGCGAGAGCCGATGCAGCGTCACCCACGTCGGAGGGAAGAGCGTCCACTCCCCCGCCGCGTGACGCGCGAGCGCCTCCGCCGGCGTGATCCAGGTGTGCGCGGCGACCTCGTCCGGAGAGGCCACGATCCGGGCGTCGGCGGGCGCCGGGGCCAGGAAGAACCAGGTGCGGATGCGCGTCGGCGCCTCCGCCGGCGGATGCCACTGCGAGAGGGCGACGAGGTCGGTCACCTCCAGGCCGACCTCCTCCGAGGTCTCACGGATCCCGGCGCGACGGGCGTCGTCGATCTCCGCGGCGCCGGGGCGACGGTCACCCTCCTCGACCTTGCCGCCGGGGAACACCCAGCCACCCGCGAAGGATCCGCGCTCGGGACGACGCAGCAGCAGCACCTCCGGGGCATCCGCTCCGTCGCGCAGCAGGACCACGGTGCCGGCGACGGGCAGCTCTTCGGGGGCATCCACCCCCTCACCCTATGCCGCGACCGGCTCCCGGCGAGCGGGGCGACGTGCCTCGACGCGGTAGGAGAGCAACGCGATCAGCAGCCCGGCGACCGCCAGCACGGCTCCGGTCCAGGACGGCGCGGTGAAGCCCCATCCGGCGGCGATCACTGCGCCGCCGAGGAACGCGCCGAGGCTGTTGCCGATGTTGAGGGCGGAGTGGTTCATCGCCGCCGCGATCGACTGGTTGTCGCCCGCGACGTCCATCAGGCGCGTCTGGATCGTCGGACTCAGCACCGACGACACGAAGCCGACCACGAGCACGAGGAGCGCGAGCAGGATGATCCACGACGACACCAGCGCGAGCACCGCGAACATGACGGCCATCGCGGCGAGTCCGGCGAGCAGAGTGCGGCGGAGGTCGATGTCGGCCAGGTGCCCGCCGACGAGGTTGCCGGCGGTCATGCCGAGTCCCATGAGGACCAGCACGATCGGCACCACCCACGCCGGCGATCCCGAGACCTCGGTGACGAGGGGCGCGATGTAGCTGTAGACGGCGAAGAACCCGCCGAACCCGATCGCGCCGACACCCAGCGTGAACCACACCTGCCCGATGCGGAACACGCCCAGCTCCTGGCGCATGGTGCGGCCGGGGGTGCCGGGGTGCTCTGGCACGAACACCGCGATGCAGACCGTCGCTGCGGCGAAGACGAGGGCCACCACGGCGAACGCCGCCCGCCAGCCGAACTGCTGGCCAAGGAACGTACCCAGCGGCACGCCGACGACGTTGGCCACCGTAAGACCGGTGAGGATGAAGGCGACGCCCTTGGCGCGGTTGCCCGGGCCCATCACCTCCGCGGCGACCAGGGCGCCGATGCCGAAGTACGCCCCGTGCGGGAGTCCCGCCAGGAATCGCGACGCCCCGACGAGCTCGAACGTCGGCAGCACCACGGTCAAGGCATTGAACACCGTCAGCGCGACGGCGAGCACGATCATCACCCGGTGCCGAGGGAACCGCGCGGCGAAGCCCGCGATCGTCGGCGCACCCACGACCACCCCGAGCGCGTACAGGGAGACGAGCCAGCCGGCCTGGCTCAGCGCGTCCTCCTGACTCGTCCGCCAGAGCGAAGGGAGCAGGTCGGACGCGATGTCGGGCAGCAGGCCCATGATCACGAACTCGGTCATGCCGATGCCGAAGCTGCCGATGGCGAGGGAGAGGAGCGCCCACTTCGCCGCACCCCTCGATTCAGTCGAGGGATTCACCGGACCAGCTTACCGGGCGGGCGACGCCGTCGACGCCGCGTCGCGACGCGACCGGCCGCGGCACCCGGCGCGGG
>DAMDKH010000172.1:0-1091 GCA_032099965.1 Microbacterium sp. | reverse complement strand
GCGCTTGACCACGTCCATGACCGTGTCCCAGTCGGGCCCCTCGATCTCGGTGAACATGCTCGTCGTGCGGTGCGGCAGACCGGACTCGCGCACGACGCGCACGGCGGCGGCCACCGCCTCGTGCACGGAGCCGTCCGCGCGGCCGGTGCCGGACGGGGCGACGGAGAAGGCGATCAACATGGGTTCACTCCCGGAGTGTCGAGGGTCGATGGGCGGAGGAGAGGACGGGGACTCGGAGCAGCGTCCGGATCGCGACGACGAGCAGCACCAGCAGCAGGACGTTGCGCAACGACAGCACGAGGATCGGGAGCACCTGCGCCTGGAGCAGGGCGTCGTAGCTCAGCGGATACACGAGGCAGGTGAGGGTGCAGAGGGCGAGCACGATGCCGGCGGGGATGCCCGCGCGCACGCGATCGAGGACGAACCAGAGGATGACCGGAGCGATCAGCCACACCTGGAACTGGGGCGAGCCGACCTTGTTGGTCACGACGAGGGCGGCCACGAGGGCGAGGGCGGTCGGCGGGAACAGCCGAGTGAACGCCGCCCCGCGCGCCGCCTTGCGCACGGCGAAGAGCAGCACACCGGCGACGACGACCACCATCACGGGCGTGAGGAGGGCCGCGATCGTGTCGGCTCCCGGGGCGCTGATCTGGAACGTCAGGATGTCGAAGCTGTACTCGATCCGCGCGCTCCCGACCGCGGCGAGCCAGAGGAAGGGTGTCGCGGCGACCGCCTCGATCTGGAGGCCGCGCCCGGACTGCTCGGTGAGGAACCCCAGGATCTCGCCGCGCGCGCCCGCCACGAGGAGAAGGGCGAGCACCCCCAGCGTGACCGCGACCGCCGCGACGAGCAGCCGCAGCCTGCGTCGCACCGTCACGAGGGCGGCGAGGAGGATCGCCGCCGGCCAGATCTTGATCCACGCACCGACGGTGAGGAGGGCGGCGGCGAGCGCCGGACGGGAGGCGAGTCGGATGCCGGCGATCACCACGAGCGGCAGGGTGACCGCGTCGAGGCGATAGAGGGCGATCGGCCCGAGCAGCACCAGCGCGGCGCACCAGAACCATGCCGCGGCGCGGCGCGCGGCATCCGGG
>DAMDKH010000171.1:0-4547 GCA_032099965.1 Microbacterium sp. | reverse complement strand
GGATCGGGCCTCGTGGAGCCGCTCGTCGCCGCACAGCTCGCGTCGAAGCGGGGCACCCTCCGTGCGCAGCATCCGGATGCCGTCGTCGAGCTGGCCACGGTCGACGGGGTGCCGGCGGGCTTCGCCGTCGTCGACGGGGGCGATGCGGTGGTGCGGCTGTGCGACATCGCCGTCACGGGCGCGCACCGGGCCCGAGGGTACGGGCGGATGCTGATGGCCCGGGTCCTCGCCGATGCGGATGCCGTGGGCGCCGCGGTCGAGCTCTCGGTCTGGCCGGGGTCTCCGGCCCACGACTGGTACCGGCGGCTCGGATTCGTCGACATCGACGCGGAGGATGTGTCGGGATACGTGCAGATGCGCCGCGCCCCCGCGGAATAGTTCCGCGCATCTATGCGTTCGAATGCATCATGAAGGCTTTCGGATTCCTCTCGTTCGGCCACTACGCCGATGTGCCGGGCTCGGCCACGCGCACGGCCGGCGACATGCTGAAGCAGACGATCGAGATCGCCGAGGGCGCCGACGAACTCGGCGTCAACGGCGCCTCCGTGCGCGTGCACCACTGGGCCCGCCAGGCGGCCTCGCCCATGCCGCTGCTCTCGGCGATGGCCGCACGCACCGAGCGCATCGAGGTCGGCACCGGCGTGATCGACATGCGCTATGAGAACCCGTTCCAGTTCGCGGAGGAGGCCGCAGCGCTCGACCTCATCGCCGACGGCCGCATCGCCCTCGGCGTGAGCCGTGGGTCACCCGAGACCGCCCTGCGCGGCTACGAGACGTTCGGCTTCCGCGACACCGAAGACCCGGAGCGGGGCAGCGTGCTCGCTCGCGAGAAGTTCGAGATCTTCCTCCGCGCCATCGACGGCGAGGGTCTCGCCCCGGGCGACCCGCGGATGGTCGGTGCCGGACGCTACCTGCAGGTGGAACCGCAGTCGCCCGGCCTCCGCGACCGCATCTGGTGGGGATCGGGTTCGCGCGCCACGGCCGAGGAGACCGGCCGTCAGGGCCTGAACATGATGAGCTCCACCCTGCTCACCGAGGCGACGGGCGTGCCCTTCCACGAGCTGCAGCGCGAGCAGATCGAGCTGTACCGCGCGGCCTACAAGGCGGCCGGACACACGCGTCCGCCTCGGGTCTCGGTGAGCCGCAGCGTCTTCCCGCTCGTCAACGACATGGACCGGGCGTACTTCGGACTCCGCAGCGAGGAGAACGGCGACCAGATCGGCATCATCGACGGCTACCGCTCGACGTTCGGCAAGACCTATGCGGCCGAGCCCGACGTGCTGATCGAGCAGCTGGAGCAGGACTCCGCGGTCATGACCGCCGACACCCTGCTGCTCACGATCCCCAACCAGCTCGGACCGGAGTACAACCTCCACGTGCTCGAAGCCTTCGCCGAGCACGTCGCCCCGGCGCTCGGGTGGAAGCCGAACACCGAGGGCCCCGTGCAGGGCGATCCGATCGACTGAGCACTCGTCCGCTCCCGAACGCCCCCGTCCTCGTGGCGGGGGCGTTTCGCGTGGAGCGACCGCGGGGCGGTTGACACGCCACCCGGCAGGGCCGACAGTGGGGACGTCGCGGAGAACCGCGGCATCCGTCCGCCCACATCGGAGGCCGCATGACCCGCGTTCGCGTCGATCTCAACATCTCGCTCGACGGCTTCGCCACTACGACCGATCAGACGCCCGAGAACCCGTTCGGTGAGGATTGGGGTCGGTTGACCGCGGCGTACGCGGCCACCCGCACGTTCCGCGCGCGGGTCTTCCACGACACGAGCGGGGCCGGCACGACCGGCGTCGACGAGAAGTACGCGGCACGGTACTTCGAGAACATCGGCGCCGAGATCATGGGCGCCGGGATGTTCGGGCTGCACGCGAACCCCGACGACCCGGACTGGCGGGGCTGGTGGGGCGACGAGCCGCCCTTCGAGGCCCCTGTGTTCGTGCTCACGCACACCCCGCGCGACCGCATCGAGTTCGCGAACGGCACGTCGTTCACCTTCATCGACGCCGAGCCCGAGGAGGTGCTGCGTCAGGCCGTGGCGGCGGCCGGCGGTGGAGACGTGCGGATCGGCGGCGGCGCCGCGACCGTGCGGGAGTATCTGCGCGCCGGACTCGTCGACGAGCTGCACGTGGGGATCGCACCGCTCCTGATCGGCAGCGGCATCCGTCTGTGGGACGACCTGCGCCCCGCGCTCGAGTCGGGCTACGCGGTCACGACCGAGACGGCGGAGTCGGGGGTCGTGCACGTCACGTTCTCGCGCGGCTGAGGGGGCGGATGCCGCCCGGTGCCGCGACGGGCCCGGCACTAACTCAGGACATCCGTCCCCGAACACCCCGAATCCGGGCGATTCGGCGCGTGCGGGGCGTTCGGGTCCTGAATTAATGCCGGCCGGTCGGATGCACCAGGCGGAAGCGCTCGCAGAGGACCGGCATATCGGGCTCGTAGCCGCGCGGGTTGTCGGAGTGGGTGCGCCAGTAGCGCTCGTGGATCTCGCGCCACGCGGCGAGGCTGCGGTCGCCCTCACCCTCGGCGTGCGCGTGCTCGGCCGTGACCTCGTGGAACGGCACCGTCTGCAGATCGGTGGTCTCGATCACCGCCCGCGGCGTGCCCGTGCCGTCGAGGATGATGCTGAACTCGCCGAGGTACGGCTGCGGGTCTCCGGTCGCCTCGTAGTCCCACAGCGACGACGCAGTGCCGGTCTTCACCCCGTCGAGCACGAGGGCGAGCAGCCCGTCGGCATGCGCGGGGGTCGCGCCGAACGCCCAGGCACCGGGCACCGCCTGGGGGAGATCGGGATGCGCGGCGCGCACCTCCTGCCAGAACGAGGCGAGGGCGGCGGGGTCGGCGGTGATCATGCCTCCACCCTAGGAGAGGGTCATGCGCCCTTCGCCGGGCCGAACAGCTCCTCACCGTGCTCGTGGAGAAGCCGGTAGGCGTCGGCGAAGGTCCGCGGCTCCGGTTCGCCCGGGCGGCCGTACTTGGCGATGAGGAGTCCGAGCAGGCCGCGGGCGGGCGGGGTGAGCGGCTTCTCCTCGGCGGGGTGGCCCGGCTTCGGCTCGCTCGCCTCGGGGTTCGGCGGCGTGTAGGCCGGGGTGGTGATCGGCCAGTCCGCGGGATGCCGGGGCTCCGTGAGGTTCACGACGAGGTCGAGCGTGTTGGCCGACTGGTCGCGGTCGTTGAGGGGCTTCAGGCCGTGGAGGCGGGAGAGGGTCGCGGTCACCGATCCGTGATGCATCTCGTCGTGGATGATCGTGCCCCGGCGCGTGTACGCCGACACGGCGATCGCGGGCACGCGGCATCCGAGCCGGTCGAAGGTGAAGCCCATCTCGCCCGCGCCGGTGTCGGGGGTGGGCCTGGTCGCCGCGGGCGGTGGCACGTGGTCGTAGCATCCGCCGTGCTCGTCGAACGTGATGAGCAGGAGGGTGTTGACGGCGTTCGAGCCCGTCGGCGAGGCGCTCGTGCGCACGGCTTCGTAGATGTCGTGGATGAGACGGTCGCCCGCGCGCACGTCGGAGATGGCGCTGTCGTAGACCGGCTCGCCGTCGACGACGCTCTCGCGCGGTGATCCGAACGGCGGATGGAAGTCGTTGTGGTCGTAGACCATGCGCGGCTCGATGAACGCGTAGGCGGGCAGGGTCCCGTTCTTCGCGTCGGCGTAGAAGTCCTCCATCGTGCCGAAGTGCTCGGTGCGCCAGTACTTCTCGAGCACGGCGGCGTGCAGCATGCCCGTGAACGAGACGAGCTGCAGCTTGTCGATGTAGACCTTCCAGCTGACCTTCTCGTCTTCGAGGCGGTTGAACACGGTCGGCGCGGCGGGTGCGTCGATCCATTTCCCGTAGCCGCCGCCCGCCTGGTTGGTGACGAACCCGTGCGACGTCGACGCGTGGAAGAACGAGCGGTTGCAGAACGTCTGCGATGGCACCGCCGCGTACCAGTGGTCGAAGACCGCGAACTCGCTCGCGAGGGTCGAGAGCACGGGCAGCATCTCGGGCGAGAACGACCCCATGATGTGGGCGGCCTCCTCCGGCTTCGGCTCTGCTCCCTTGCGCAGTCTGCGGAAGTTGATGATGTAGTCGTCGAGGAACCCCGACATCGTGGCCTTCTCGCCGTGCGTCGGCGCGTTGAAGGGGGCGGTCATCTCGTCGACGAACAGGTCGGCGTTGCCCTTCGGGTCGACGGTGCCGAAGATCTGCGTGTTGACGTGCGGATACTCCTCACCCGGATCGGGGTCGGGGAGGCTCATGATGCGGTCGGTGTCGCCGGTGTAGACGTGGGCGTCGACGACGGTGCCGTCGGATGCCGTGTTGCTGTAGGTGCCGAAGGCCAGGCCGTCGAAGGTCTCGCCCTCCGGGAGGGTGTCCGTCGTGTGCAGGAAACCCAGCAGGTTGTCGAACGAGCGGTTCTCGCCCATCACGACGACCACGTGATCGAACCCCGGCTCGCTGCGCGGGGTGAGCGCGGCGAACGGGTCGGGGTCGGCCGCGAAACCGGAGCGGCCGTTGTGCGCGGCGAGCGTGGCGCCGATCGCCGCCCCTCCCGCCCCGCCG
>DAMDKH010000170.1:0-4556 GCA_032099965.1 Microbacterium sp. | reverse complement strand
CCCGCTCATCGGCTGGGCGGGCGGGCTGACCGCGGTCGGCGCATCCGCCGCGATCGCCGTCGCGGTGCTCCTGCCGCAGAATGCCGCCGTCGCCGGAACCCCCTCGCCGCTCTCGTTCGAGGACGCGGGATCGGTCGACGAGATCGTCGCCGATGCGCGCGCCACCCTGGCCACCGCGGGCTCCGACGCGCCGCAGCGATCGGTGCGGTCCGCCTCCTGGTCGTTCGCCGTCGACCTGGGGAGCGAACGGACCGAGATCGTGCCCGAGCTCGTCTCGCTCGACTGGGCGACCGACCGCTCCGGGGTCACCGTCGCGGTCGAGGGCGAGCCGTACGACCCCGAGGACGCGGAGGCCAATGTCGGCGCCGAGGTCTCCAGCAGCGGCGACATCGCCTGGAGCGTCGAGATGGCGCCGGGGGAGTTCTCCGCTCCGGTGGTCGAGTTGAACGGCTCGGGGCGCGACGAGGTGCTCGACATCCTCCACGCCTACTGGCTGCCGGAGGAGTACACAGCCACGGATGTGGTGATCGCCCTCACCTCGGTCCTCGGGCAGTGGACGCCTTCGAACGCGCAGGAGGCCGAGATGATCGGGATCCTGGCCGAGATGGACGGTGTGGAGGCTCTCGGGGCGACGACCGACCGGCTCGGGCGTCCGGCCACGGGCGTGCGCGTCGTGACCCCCGACGGCACGGCGAGCGACGTCGTGCTCATCTCGGACGAGACGGGGCGCATCGCCGGGATCGAGCGCACCTGGCTCGGAGAAGACGGGGTGTTCCCGACCGGCGGGATCATCTCCTACCAGCTGTGGGACGTGGATGAAGGGGTTCTGAGATGAAGATCGCACGGATGGGGGCCATCGGCCTGCTGACGGTCGCCCTGTGGTTCGGAGCGACGCCGCTGGCCGCGTCGGCCGCGACGCCCGACGACGTCGACGTCGACCCGCGCATCGCGCAGCTGCTCGAGCAGAATCCGGGCGGCATCCTCATCGACGGGACCCACGCGGTCTGGCCCGGGCTCGACATGGAGGTGAGCGTGCCGCGCACCGGCGGCTTCGCCTCCCGGTCGGTGGGCGGGTGCACCACAGGGCGGATCTGCGCCTACACGGGCCAGCTCACCGGCCTCACCGTGAGCTGGGGAACGTGCGGCACCCTGGCGGTGCCGTCGGGTTTCGTGCCCCGTTCGCTGGCGAACGCCCGCGGCTCGGGATACGCCCAGGCGCGCAGCAGCGGGGGCTCCGTGCTCGGCACCGCCTACGCGGGCGGGTGGAGCGCCGTGGGCGGAACGGCGACGACCGTGCGCTGCGTCTTCTGACTGCGCGTCGGCGGTCCTGCTGCTAGCATGACGACATGCCTTTCGGCGGTCTGCTTCTTCTTAGCTGCCGCGACGAGTCCTGAGAGCTAGGGCCTTCCTCGTCGCGGCGCTTGTGTTGGCCCGATAACCGCGACGAAGAGAAGAAGCCCCATCATGCAGAACACTCAGCTCCCCTCGGGCCTGCCGATCCACAAGTACCGGCCGTTCCACGAGCAGATCCGTGTCGACCTCCCCGATCGCACCTGGCCGGACGCGCGCATCACGACCGCACCCCGATGGTGCGCCGTCGACCTCCGCGACGGCAACCAGGCGCTCATCGATCCGATGTCGCCCGAACGCAAGCGCGTCATGTTCGAGCTGCTCGTCGGCATGGGCTACAAGGAGATCGAGGTCGGGTTCCCGTCGGCGAGCCAGACCGACTTCGACTTCGTGCGTCAGCTCATCGAGGAGAACCTCATCCCCGATGACGTCACCATCCAGGTGCTGACGCAGGCGCGCGAGCACCTGATCGCCCGCACGTACGACGCGATCGCCGGCGCCAAGCAGGCGATCGTGCACCTGTACAACTCCACGAGCGTGCTGCAGCGCGAGGTCGTGTTCCGCACCGACAAGCAGGGCATCATCGACATCGCCCTCGAGGGCGCCCGTCTGTGCCGCGAGCACGAGAAGCGCATCCCCGAGACGCAGGTCTTCTACGAGTACTCGCCCGAGAGCTACACCGGGACCGAACTCGAGTTCGCCGTCGACATCTGCAACCAGGTGATCGAGGTGTTCGAGCCCACCCCCGAGCGCAAGGTGATCATCAACCTGCCGGCGACCGTCGAGATGGCCACGCCCAACATCTACGCGGACTCCATCGAATGGATGAGCCGGCACCTCGCCCACCGCGAGGACGTCATCCTCTCGCTGCACCCGCACAACGACCGCGGCACGGCCATCGCAGCGGCGGAGCTGGGATACATGGCCGGCGCGGACCGGATCGAGGGATGCCTGTTCGGCAACGGCGAGCGCACCGGCAACGTCGACCTCGTCGCGCTGGGCATCAACATGTTCACGCAGGGCATCGACCCGCAGATCGACTTCAGCGACATCGACCAGGTCAAGCGCACCGTCGAGTACTGCAACCAGCTCCCGGTGCCCGAGCGCAGCCCCTGGGCGGGCGACCTCGTCTTCACCGCGTTCAGCGGATCGCACCAGGATGCGATCAAGAAGGGCTTCGAGGCGATGGCGTCGCGGGCCGAGGCGCAGGGCGTCACGGTCGACGACATCGAGTGGGCGGTGCCGTACCTGCCCGTCGACCCCAAGGACCTCGGGCGGTCGTACGAGGCCGTCATCCGCGTGAACTCGCAGTCGGGCAAGGGCGGTGTGGCGTACCTGCTCAAGGCCGATCACGCGATCGACCTGCCCCGCAAGCTGCAGATCGAGTTCTCGGGCGTGGTCCAGGCCAAGACCGACGCCGAGGGGGGAGAGGTGACCAGCGAGCAGATCTGGTCGATCTTCACCGACGAGTACCTGCCCGCCGCGTCGCACGAAGACAAGTGGGGGCGGTTCGAGCTCCTCGCGACGCAGATCCGCAGCGACATGTCGGGCGATGTGGTGCTCGACGTCACGCTGCGCGACGACGAGCAGGAGCTGACGGTCGCCGGGAACGGCAACGGCCCGGTGGCCGCGTTCATCGAGGTGCTGCGTGCGCAGGGCTTCGACATCACGCTTTACGACTACGTGGAGCACGCGCTCAGCGCGGGAGGCGACGCCCAGGCCGCGGCGTACGTCGAGCTGCAGATCGGCGATCAGCGGCTCTGGGGCGTGGGCATCGACGGCGACATCTCGACGGCGTCGCTCAAGGCGATCGTGTCGGGTGTGAACCGGTCGATCCGCGCACGGCGATCGGAACTCGCCGGCGTCTGACCGGCACTCACGACGGCCCCCTGCGGAATGCGCCGGGGGCCGTCGTGTGCGTTCAGGGCTTGACGATCGGGATGGTCCCGGTCTCGGCGGCGACCTTGCGCCGGTAGAGACGGCGCTGTTCGGGGAGGGACACGTCGAAACTGACGGCGAGCACCCGGATCACGGCGGTCACGGCGATGCCGATGACGGCGGCGACAGGGATGGGCATGCCGACGGCGTGGGCGACGACGATGAAGGCGCACCCGCCGCCCGCGGCGACGGCGTACAGCGAACCCACGTGCATGATCGCCGTCGGCAGCCCCATGAGCATGTCCCGGAGCACGCTGCCGCCGACCGCGGCGCAGACGCCGATGAACACGGCCGGCACCTCGGGCACGCCGAACGCCAGCGCCTTGCTCGTCCCGAACGCGCCGAACATGCCGATCACCACGGCGTCGAGCACGACGATCACCGTGTTGAGGCGGGTGAAGAGTCCGGCGAGGAGCATCCCGAACAGGGCGGCCCCTGCCGCCGTGACGAGATACCACTGGTTCTGCAGGGTCGCGGGGGTCTGCCCCAGCAGGATGTCGCGGATCAGACCGCCGCCCATCCCGATCATGATGCCGATGATGGCGACGCCGAGCCAGTCGAGTCGGCGCTGACCTTGGAATCCGGAGGCGAACAGGGCACCCTGCACGCCGCCGAGGCCGACACCGAGCAGATCCGCCCAGAACGGGATGGTGAAGAGCGGTTCGGTCACCCGTCCATTCTCGCGCACGGAGGATAATCGACGTATGCCCACCTATCGAGACGAAGCGGTGATCCTGCGCACCCACAAGCTGGGCGAGGCCGACCGCATCGTCACGATGCTGTCGCGGCGGCACGGGAAGATCCGCGCGGTCGCCAAGGGGGTGCGGCGCACGTCGTCGAAGTTCGGTTCCCGGCTCGAGCCGTTCATGGTCGCCGACGTGCAGTTGTACGCGGGGCGATCCCTCGACATCGTGCAGCAGGCGGAGTCCCTGGGGGCGTACGGGGCCGACATCGCCGCCCACTACGACCGCTTCACCGCCGCCAGCGCGATGGTCGAGACCGCCGACCGGCTGAACGACGCCGAGACCACCCCCGAGCAGTATCTGCTGCTCGTCGGGGGTCTGCGCGCCCTCTCCCGCGGTGAGCACGCCCCGCGAAGCATCCTCGACTCCTACCTGCTGCGCGTCATGGCGCTGTCGGGATGGGCGCCGTCGCTCACGGACTGCGCGCGGTGCGGAGCGCCAGGGCCGCACTCCGCCTTCGTCGCCCAGCTCGGTGGGGTCGTGTGCGCCGCCGACGCCCCGGCGGGGAGCCCGCGCGTACGGGAG
>DAMDKH010000169.1:0-4569 GCA_032099965.1 Microbacterium sp. | reverse complement strand
TCGCCCGGGCCCTCGGCGTGGGCCACGACGGGCAGACCCCGCGCGGCCGCGTGCGCGATCACGGCCTGGAAGAGGTCGTCGCCGAACACCGGCCCCGCGATCGTGTTGCTGGCGATCTTGATGCACGTCGCCCCGGCATCCGCCATGTCGTCCACCGCCCGAGCCGCGCTCGCCGCGTCGACGACCTCCCGCACCGAGCCCTCGGGGGCCCAGACGCGGTCGGAGGGGTAGCCGCCGGGGGCGGTGAGGAAGGCTCCGGCGTACTCGATCGTCGGTCCGTGCGCGGTCGAGGGGCGCCTCAACTCAGGACCATCGGTCCCGAACTCGGCTGCAGACGGCGAACCGGTGCCGTCGGCGTCGGTGTGTCCTGAGTTGTGGCCGGCGGCGAGTCGCGCCACCACCTTCGGATTCGCCCCGAGATCGACGACCCGGCCCAGCGCCGAGGTGGCGAGCGGCGCGGTGTCGACGAGCTGCAGGTGCACGTGGTGGTCGGTGAACCCGCCCACCACGACCCCGTCCAGCCGCGGCAGCGCGGGGTCGGGCGCGGCGTCGCGCACGAGCATCCGTCCGTCGACGACCTCGATCACGCCGTCGCGCCACTCCTCACCGTCGAAGAAGGTCGCCGCCCGCATCAGGATCCGATCTCGGTGCGCACCGTGTAGAGCTCGGGGAAGAAGGTGAGGTCGAGGGCGCGCTGCAGGAACCCGACGCCGCTCGAGCCTCCCGTGCCGACCTTCATGCCGATCGTGCGGGCTACCGTCTTGAGGTGGCGGAAGCGCCAGAACTGGAAGTTGTCCTCGAGGTCGACGAGGTCCTCGCAGGCCTCGTAGAGGTCCCAATGGCGGGCCGGGTCCTGATAGATCTCGCGGATGGCGGGCACGAGGGCCGGCGTCTCCCGGTAGGGCAGGCGCACGTCGCGGTCGAGGATCTCGGCGGGGACGGGCAGACCGCGACGCGAGGCGTACCGCAGGAACTCGTCGTAGAGCGTGGGCTTCTCCCACTCGGCCGTCAGCAGTGCGTGGTTCGCGGGGTGGTCGCGGAAGACGCCGAGCATCTTCTCGTTCTTGTTGCCGAGGGCGAACTCCACGGCGCGGTACTGCACCGACTGGAATCCCGACGAGTTGCCGAGCGCCCCGCGGAACTGGGCGTATTCGGTGGGGGTCAGGGTGGCGAGCACGGACCACTGCTGGGTCATGACGTCCTGGATGCGCTTGACGCGGGCGATGCGCTTGAGGGCTTCGCGCAGGTCGTCGCGGGCGAGCAGCTCGCGCGCGGACGACAGCTCGTGCAGCAGTTGCTTCAGCCAGAGCTCGGTGGTCTGGTGCTGGATGATGAAGAGCATCTCGTCGTGGTGCTCTGGCATGCTCACGGGGTGCTGGGCGGTGAGCAGCTGGTCGAGCGCGAGGTACGACCCGTAGGTCATCCGGCCGGCGAGGTCGGTGACGATGCCGCCTTCGAGGGGGCGTTCGTTCTGCACCCGGGCGTCCGTCGGGGTCTCGGGCGTGCTCGTGCTGTCGCTGGCCATGCAGCGAACATATAACGAACGTGCCGTTCGTCACAATCGTGAAATGTCCCGGACGGCGCGGCCGACCCCGCGGTGCGCCCGGTACCGTCGATGGAATGGGCGACAGCATCGACGCGCGGAGCTTCACGCGCCAGGACCGCACCCGTTTCCGGGCCAAGACGGAGCTGTGCCTCGACGCGCTCGCCGAGATGCTCGCCGACGGGCGGTTCGAGGGCACCGACCCGCAGCTCGGGTTGGAGATCGAGCTCAACCTCGTCGACGCCGCGGGTGATCCGGCGATGGCGAACGAGGCCGCGCTCGAGGCGATCGCCAGCCCGGCGTTCCAGACCGAGCTGGGGCGCTTCAACATCGAGGTGAACGTCGCCCCCCGGCCCATCGCCGGCGAGCGGATGCCCGAGCTCGAGACGTCGCTGCGGGCGGCGATGAACGCCGCCGACGAGCGGGTGCGCGCGGCGACCGGCGACTCCATCGCGATGATCGGGATGCTCCCCACCCTCGACGAGCACCACTTCACCGAGCGCTGGATCTCGGCAGACCCCCGCTACGGGCTGCTCGGTCAGCAGGTGCTCGCCGCGCGCGGAGAGGACATCGAGCTGCGGCTCAAGGGGGCGCCGGGGCCGGACGGGGACCGAGAGCAGCTCGACATCGTCACCGACACGATCCTGCCCGAGGCGGCCTGCACGTCGGTGCAGCTGCACCTGCAGGTCGAGCCGGATGCCTTCGCCTCCTACTGGAACGCCGCGCAGGCCATCGCCGGAGTGCAGGTCGCCCTGGCCGCGAACTCGCCGTTCTTCGCGGGGCGGGCGCTCTGGCACGAGACGCGCATCCCGATGTTCGAGCAGGCCACCGACACCCGGGCGCAGGAGCTGAAGAACCAGGGCGTGCGTCCGCGCGTCTGGTTCGGGGAGCGATGGGTGACGTCGATCTTCGACCTCTTCGAGGAGAACTCGCGCTACTTCCCCGCACTCCTCCCCGCCGTCTCCGACGAGGATCCGTTCGCGGTGCTCGCCGAGGGTCGGGCGCCGTCGCTGTCGGAACTGCGCATGCACAACGGCACGGTGTACCGGTGGAACCGCCCGATCTACGACACGGTCGACGGCGCAGCGCACCTCCGCGTGGAGAACCGGGTGCTCCCCGCGGGGCCGAGCGTCGCCGACGTGCTGGCCGACACCGCCTTCTACTACGGCCTGGTGCACACCCTCGCCGAGGCCGACCGTCCGCTGTGGACGCAGATGAGCTTCGACGCGGCGGCCGAGAACCTGCACGCGGGCGCACGGGACGGCATCGACGGCCGGCTGTACTGGCCGGAGGTCGGCTGGGTGAGCCCGCGGGAGCTGGTGTTGCGGCGTCTGCTGCCGATGGCGGCCGAGGGTCTCGACGCGTACGGCGTCGACCCCGCCGCGCGCGACCGCTATCTCGGGATCATCGAGCAGCGCTGCGCGACCGGACGCAACGGCGCCGTGTGGCAGCGCGAGAACGTGTTCGCCCGCGAACGTGCCGGCGAGTCCCGGTCGCAGGCGCTGCACGGCATGCTCGCCGACTACCTCGAGCGCGCGCAGGACGGCAGCCCTGTCCACAGCTGGGACTGACTCCGGCGCCGCGACGGATGCCGGTCAGCCGGTGTGCGCGCGCAGGAAGTCGAGCGTGCGGGCGAAGGCGTCTCGGGCCTCCGGCAGGTCCAGATGGAACTGGTACTCGTGGGGGAGGGCCGGCTCGTGGTCGTCCGGCCAGAACAGGGTTGTCGTCTCGACGCCGAGATCCGCGAGGCGGCGGGCGAGGGGCCGGGACTGCAGCCGGGTCAGCCCGTCGCCGTTGCCGCCCGAGACGAAGGTGGGCGGGAAGTCCGCGGTCACCGCATCGATCGTCGACATCGTGGCGCCGGTCTCGTCCTCGGCCCAGGTGCGGGTGCCCGAGTACGCCCACATGGCGGACTTGAAGCCCCAGCCGATCACCCCGCGCAGACGCGCCAGGGCGGCGAGGTCGTAGACGCCGCAGTGCAGCACGGTGGCGGCGAGCTGATCGGGGCGCAGACCGGGACGGATGCCGAGGCGCTCGGCGTACGCGGGGTGGGTGATGAGTGCAGCCTGCTGACTGGCGAGCTGGGCACCGGCCGAGTCTCCGGCGAGCACGATGCGCCGGCGGTCCACTCCCCACTCCTCGGCGTGACGGTCGATGTGGGCCAGGGCGTCGCGCAGCTGGTGCACGGCGAGCGGGTACACCCCCTCCGGTCCGCGCGTGTAGTTGACGCCGATGGCCGCGAACCCCTGGTTCGCCAGCAGCCGCAGGTACGGCGCGACGTCGTGCTTGCCGCCCGAGATCCAGGCGCCGCCGTGGATCCACACGATCGTGGGGAGCGGACCGACGGCGGACGCCGGACGGAACACGTCGTAGGTGGTCTCCCTGCCCCGGTCGCCGTAGGAGATGTCGAGCCGCTCATGGAGCGGGACGTCCGGCACGTGCCGCCGCATCTCCGCCGCGGTGGCGTCGCCTCCCCGGGTGAAGACGGCCCGGATGATCAGCGCCGACGGCCATCGGGTGAGCACGGCCGTCGCCCCGAGACCGGCGACGACGCTCACCAGTGCGGCCGCGCCCCGGAGCACGCCGCGTGTCCCGCCCGCCCCTCCGCGGTGGTGCCCGTGCCGTCCCGATCCTGTGCTCTTCGCCATGACTCTCCCTCTCTCCGCGCCCCAGTGTGCCAGGGGTCCCGAGGCCTCTCGACGGCGCGACACGCCCGGCCGACGAGCACGATTTGCCGGACCCCCGGATCCCGCGTAAGTTATTACCTGTTCGCCCCAAACGGTTGAGCGGAGGTCCTCGGACCGGCTCCCGTCAAGCATCGAACACCTCCCAAGATCAGAACCACTCAGCAGAGTGTTCCGGTCGCGGGAACTGCCTTGTTCTCTCGGCAGGTCGCGAAAACAGCGATTTGACAAAGAGAACGAGATCAGTAAGATAGAGAAGTTGCCCTTCGGGCCTGGTTGTGATGACTGGGTCGGGGGAGCATCCGATCCTTGAGAACTCAACAGCGTGCACTTGTCAAATGC
>DAMDKH010000168.1:0-4609 GCA_032099965.1 Microbacterium sp. | reverse complement strand
AGGCGACGCTCAGCGACGGGTCGACCCCGAGGGCCTCGGCGCCGACGCGGAACATGTCGGCGGCGGGCTTGGAGGCCAGGCCCTCGCGCTCGGCGACGACGCCGTCGACCACCACGCGGAAGAACGAGCGGATGCCGGCGGCCGCCAGCACCTCCTCGGCGTTCTTGGAGCTGGAGACGACGCCGAGCGGCACACCCGCGGCATGCAGGCGCTCGACGACGGCGAGCGACCCCGGGTAGGGGGCGATGCCGTCGCGGCGCAGCTCGGCCGCGAACGCGTCGTTCTTGCGGTTGCCGATGCCGCACACGGTGTCGGCGGAGGGCGCGTCGTCGACCTCGCCCCACGGGATCTCGACGTTGCGGCTGTGCAGCAGGCTCGCGACCCCGTCGTACCGCTTCTTGCCGTCGACGTAGTCGAAGTAGTCGGCGTCGGTGTAGGCCGGGGTGATGTCCCACTCGGCGAAGACGTGGTCGAAGACCGCCTTCCAGGCGCGCATGTGGACTTCGGCGGTGGGCGTGAGCACGCCGTCGAGGTCGAAGAGCACCCCCTCTGCGGCGAGCAGATCGGGCAGGTTTTCCGGCACAGAGACCTCCAGGGAGAAGGGCGAGGGATTCGGCACTCCTCCGTGCCACATGACAGCGTAATGGGGAGGGCGATTCAGGATAACCCCTCGGACCGTGTTGTCCTCAGAGCAGGCCCGCGGTCTGTCGCGCGATGTGCAGCTCCTCGTTCGTGGGCACCACGAGCACCGTCACGGCGGAGGCGTCGGTGGAGATGGTGCGGATGCCGCGCCCCCGGGCGGTGTTGCGCTCCGCGTCGATCTCGACACCGGCGAAGCCGAGGGTCGCCAGCGCCTCGGCACGCACCCGTGCGGCGTTCTCGCCGACCCCGGCGGTGAAGGAGATGACGTCGACTCCCCCGAGCTGTGCGATGTACGCGCCGGCGTAGCTCCGGAGCCGGTGCACGTAGACGTCGAAGGCGAGCGCCGCGGCCTCGTCGCCCGCTTCGGCGCCGGCGAGGATGTCGCGCATGTCGCTTCGGCCGGCCAGGCCGCGGAGTCCGCTGCGGGTGTTGAGCAGCGCGTCGAGGTCGTTGATCGAGAGCCCCGCCCGCCGTGACAGGTGCACGAGCGCCGCGGGGTCGAGGTCGCCGGACCGCGTGCCCATCACGAGGCCCTCGAGCGGAGTGAGCCCCATCGACGTCTCCACCGAGCGTCCGCCGTCGATCGCGGTGACCGAGGCGCCGTTGCCGAGGTGGAAGACGAGCTGGCGCAGCTCGCCCAGGTCGCGGCCGAGGTACGCGGCGGCCGCCTCGCTGACGAACTGGTGGCTCGTGCCGTGGAACCCGTAGCGGCGCACCCGGTGCCGGCGCGCGAGCTCCGCGTCGATCGCGTAGGTGTAGGCCGCCGGGGGCAGGGTCTGGTGGAAGGCGGTGTCGAACACGGCCACGTGGGGCACGCCGCGGAACACCGCCTGCGCTGCGAGGATGCCGGCCAGGTTGGCGGGATTGTGCAGCGGCGCGAGCACCGCGAGCTCCTCGATCTGACGCTCGACGTCGGCATCGATCAGCGTGGGGCCGTAGAAACGGGCTCCGCCGTGCACGACGCGGTGACCGACGGCGGCGGGGGCGTTCTCGGCCAGCGAGGGGCCGTGCTCGGCGAACTGCTCGAGCATGACCGCGAAGGCGGCGTGGTGATCGGGGATCGTGCGCTCGTCGTCGTAGGTAGCGTCGAGCACGGTCGGCGCGGCATCCGTCGTGGGAGCGGGGCGCACGGTGTGCGAGGCGGCGCCCTGCTCCTGACCGATCCGCTCGATCAGCCCGGAGGCCAGCTCGTGCTCGCCCTCGAGGTCGAGCAGGCTGTACTTCAGCGACGAGGATCCGCTGTTGATGACGAGGATCGTGCTCACGCCGTCTCTCCCTGCGCCTGGATGGCGGTGATCGCCACGGTGTTGACGATGTCGTCGACCAGTGCGCCTCGCGAGAGGTCGTTGATCGGCTTGTTGAGGCCCTGCAGCACCGGCCCGATGGCGACCGCCCCCGCCGAGCGCTGCACGGCCTTGTAGGTGTTGTTGCCCGTGTTGAGGTCGGGGAAGACGAACACGGTCGCCCGCCCGGCCACCGCGGAGTCGGGGAGTTTGGCCCGGGCGACGGCGGCGTCGGCCGCGGCGTCGTACTGGATGGGACCCTCGACCGGGAGCTCGGGGGCGCGTCCGCGCACGAGCGCCGTCGCCTCCCGCACCTTGTCGACATCGGCGCCGGAGCCCGATTCGCCGGTGGAGTACGACAGCATCGCCACGCGCGGGTCGATGCCGAACTGCCGGGCGGTCGCCGCGGACGAGATCGCGATGTCGGCGAGCTGGGCGCTGGTCGGGTCGGGGATCACGGCGCAGTCGCCGTAGACGAGCACCCGGTCGGCGAGCGCCATGAGGAAGACGCTGGAGACGACCTCGACGCCCGGCTTGGTCTTGATGATCTCGAACGACGGACGGATCGTGTGCGCGGTGGTGTGGGCCGCCCCGGACACCATGCCGTCGGCGAGGCCCAGGTGCACCATCATCGTGCCGAAGTACGACACGTCGGTCACCGTGTCGGCCGCCTGGGCGAGCGTGATGCCCTTGTGCGCCCGGAGCCGCGCGTACTCGGCGGCGAAGCGCTCGACGTACGACGGGTCGGTGGGGCTGATGACCGCGGCGGCGGCGATGTCGAGGCCGAGGTCGACCGCACGCGCCCGCACGGCCTGCTCGTCGCCGAGGATCACGAGGTCCGCGACCTCGCGTGCGAGGAGGGTCGCGGCGGCTCGGAGGATGCGGTCGTCATCTCCCTCGGGCAGCACGATGCGCCGGCGGTCGGCGCGGGCGCGTTCGATCAGGCCGTACTCGAACATCAGCGGCGTGACGACGCGGGACTCGGCGAGGCCGAGCTGCGTCACCAGCTCCGAGATGTCGACGTTCGCCTGGAAGAGCCCGAGAGCGCGGTCGTACCGGCCCCGGGAATCGGCCGAGAGCCGCCCGCGGGCGCCCATCACCCGCACGGCGGTGTCGTAGGTGCCGAGATCGGTGGCGATGATCGGCACGCCGGAGGGGAAGCCGTCGAGCAGCTGGACGATGGGCTCCGGCAGGGGGAACGGACCGTTGAGGATGATGCCGCTCACCCGGGGGAAGGTGCCCGAGGCGTCGGCGAGCAGGGTCGCGAGCAGCACCTCCGTGCGGTCGGCGGGGATCACCACGACCGACTCCTCGGTGATGCGCGGGAGCACGTTCACCATCGACATGCCGGCGACGACGATCGAGAGCGCCTCGCGGCCCAGTCGCTCCTCGTCCCCCTTGAGCAGACGCCCGTCGACGGCGGCCAGGATGCCCCGGATCGACGGGGCGACGAGGGTGCGGTCCTCGGGGATCGCCCACACCGGAGTGCTCTCGGCGGGGAGGGTGCCGCGCACGGCGTCGACGATCTCGCCGAGGGTGTCCGGGTCGGCGCGGTTGACGACCACGGCGAAGAGTCCGGCGCGCTCCTGGTGGAGCTCGGTGAGCGCGAGGGCGGCGATCTGCCCGACCGCGGCCGGGGTGCGCGGGGTCGTGGTGCCGAGCTGCTCGGCCTGCCGCTGCTGGTCGCGCCCGCTGAGCACGAGCAGCACCGGCGCACCGAGGTTCGCGGCGATGCGCGCGTTGACGCCGAGCTCGGCGGGGCTGGCGACGTCGGTGTAGTCGCTGCCGATGATGACGACGGCGTCGCATTGCGCCTCGACCGCTTTGAACCGCGCCACGATGGTCGACAGGGCATGCTCGGGGTCGTGCCGCATGTCGTCGTAGGTCACGCCGATGCAGTCGTCGTAGTCGAGGTGCACGCCGTCGTGGGCCAGGAGCAGTTCGAGGATCTCGTCGCGCTCGGTCACCGACCGGGCGATCGGGCGGAACACCCCCACCCGGGGCGAGACGCGCATGAGCGCGTCGAGCACGCCGAGGGCGATGGTCGACTTTCCGGTATGGCCTTCGGCCGAGGTGATGTAGATGCTCCGCGCCACGGCTCCAGCCTAGGTGCACCTGTCTCGGGGCGGCCTGGAAAGCGCCGGGGATATGGCGTGCTCAGCATCCCTCGGTCGAGGAGAGCGCGTCGACCACCGCGGCCGCGTCGTCGGCGTAGCGGGCGTAGTAGCCGGGGTCGAGGTTGATCTGCACGCGGTGGATGGCGAGGGACGGGTCGAGCTGCTGCCAGTCGGGCACGCGGGCGAGACGCTGATAGAACAGCGTCGCCGAGGCGGCGGGATCCATGCGCTGCTCGACGCTCCCCCACCACTCCTGCTGCTGGAAGAGCCCGATGCTGGTGGTGCGCGAACCGTCCGGATTGGTGACCCCGCTGGTCTCCCAGTCGCCGTAGTCGATGGTGCGGAGGCTGCTCTCGCCCATCGCGGTCATCACCCCGAGCACCTGCCCGTCGCGACCGAAGCCCAGCGACGACGCGGTCGCCATGACGGTGGCGGCGTTCTCGAGCTGCTCGCCGCGCCATCCGGCGACGCCGTCGTCGGGGAACGTGCGCGGGTCGTCCCGGCAGATGGCGAGCGGGCGCTCCGCGCCGAGGGCGAGCGGGACGAGCACCGCGATCCCGGCGATCG
>DAMDKH010000167.1:0-4612 GCA_032099965.1 Microbacterium sp. | reverse complement strand
CCGGACCTCCCGCGAAGGGACTGACCGTGCTCCCGGACGGGCTCGACGACCTCGCCCTCGCCGCACCGGGCGCGGGCGCGAAGGACACCACGATCGCCGACCGCATCAGTGCGCTCGCGACCTCGGGCTCCGGCCCCACCAAGATCTGGGCGACCTTCGTCACGGGCTTCGCGGTCACCGTCGCCGGCGACCTGCAGCGCGCCGACATCGCCGGGACCGGCGCCGTGGCGGCCGTCACGGCGCAGCAGTCGAGCGCCTCCGTCGACGGCGACGAGGAGACCATCAACCTCCTCACGTACCAGACGGCGTACCAGGCGGCGGCCCGCGTGCTGACCGCCATGGACGAGGCGCTGGACCTCCTCATCAACCGCACCGGCCTGGTCGGCCGCTGACCCTCGGAGTCGACATGATCGGACGCGTGACGAGCAGCACCATGACGCAGCAGTCCCTGCGCACGCTGCAGAGCAACCTCGCCGACCGCGAGCTGCTGCAGTACCAGGCCTCCTCCCAGCGCGCCTTCCGTTCGCCCAGCGACGACCCGACGGCGTCCGCCACGACGCTCGGGGTGCACGGGGAGCAGTCCCGCGTGGCGCAGTTCGCGCGCAACGTCAGCGACGGCCTCGCGTGGGTGACCACGGTCGACTCGGCGCTCGACGCGAGCTCCGACCTCCTCAACCGGGCCCGCGACCTCACCGCGCAGGGCGCCAACTCCGGGGCACTCAGTCCGACCGCGCGCGAGTCGATCGCTCAGGAGCTCGACAGCATCGCGGCCGAGCTGCTCGCCCAGGCGAACACGACGGTGCTCGGTCGGAGCGTCTACGCCGGGATCGCCTTCGCGCCGGGGACCTTCGTCTACCAGGGCACGCCGGGCGCCGGCGTGGAGAGGCGCATCAGCGACAACGAGACGGTCCGCGTCGACGTCGACGGCGCCCAGGCCTTCGGCGAGGGGGCCGACAGCGTGTTCGCGCTCGTCGCCGACATCGCCGCTCAGCTGCGGGGTGGCGCCGACGTCGGCGGGCGCCTCGAAGACATCGACGCCCGTCTCACCCAGATCGTGGCGGCCCGCGGGGCCACGGGCGCCCGACAGGTGCAACTCGAGCGGGCCGGCTCCCAGCATCTCGCCGCCGCCACCGACCTGGAGGCGCGTCGCGCCGAGGTCGAGAACGTCGACAGCCTCGAGGTGCTCGTGCGGCTGCAGTCCGCCGAGCTCGTCTTCCAGTCCGCCCTGCAGGTGACGGCCCGTTCGCTGCAGACCAATCTCCTGGAGTTCCTGCGATGACGCTGCCCGCCGCGACCCCGACCGAGACCGTCGACTTCGTCGCACCGATGCTCGGGCTCAGCCCGTACACGACCTTCGCCCTCGCCCCCGTCGACGGGGCCGACGGGCTCTACGCGCTGCGCTCCCGCGAGGCGGATGTGCGTCTGTTCGTGATCGAGGCGGCCGTCGGCGTGCCCGACTACGCGCCGCGACTCCCCGCTTCCGCCCTCGAGCAGATCGGTGCCGCCGCGGCGGACGACGTCCAGGTGCTCGTGGTCGCCAACCCGTCTGATGAGGGCATCCACCTCAATCTGCGCGCCCCGGTGCTCGTCCACCCGGCGAGCGGTCGCGCGGTGCAGGCCATTCTCGACGATCAGGACTATCCGCTCCGGGCACGGCTCGGCGGGTGAGGTGACGCCGGCGCGAAAGCGTTGGAACACGCGACGAACATCCGGTTCACCGCGTATATCAAGGAACAAGCACTATCCTCGGGGAAACGGGCTGGGGGGCCCGCGTTCCGATTCTTCGGGGCGGAGTACGCGGAGGATCGGGAACGGTCCGCCGCTTGGGGCTCGCTCGCGAGCGATGACTTACTGGGGGTAAGTGAGAATGAGGACCACGAAGACGCTCGACACCCATCGTGTGAGCAAGCGGGAGTTCGTGCAGAGATTCGCCCGGCGCGGCGGCATCTCGGCGCAGGCCGCGCAGACCGCCTACGACGCCATGATCGACGAGCTGCTCGATCTCGTCGCGCAGGGCAACACGGTCACGCTGACGAACTTCGGCAAGTTCTACCCGCAGACTCACAAGGGGCACCGGGTGCAGTTCGCCAAGGACGACGACGCCGCCGAGGTGACCGACTACACGGTGCTGAAGTTCTCCGCCACCCGACGCGTCAATCGACGTGTGCAGGTGAACGACTGACGAGGCCAGGCACTCCGCCGCGACGTCGGTCGACGACCGCAGGGCGGGTCTCACGGCGACACGTGCACCGCGAGCGCGCCGTGTGATTCAATGAGGGTTCCGGCCACCACGGGGTGGTCGCGCTGTGGGTCGCTGGGGAGGGCTTGCACCGACAGTGAAAGAGGCCTCGCTCCATGCCGTTGCGCGCGCGGAACCAGCTCGTCGTCGATCATCTGCACATCGTCGGCGCCGCTGCCTCCCAGATGGCGGCGCGTGTCACCCAGGTGGCCCGCGACGACCTCGTGTCCGCGGGCGCGTATGCGCTGGTGCGGGCGGCCGATCGCTTCGACGGGAGCCTCGGAGTGCCGTTCGGCGCCTTCGCCCGTGGGCGCATCGACTGGGCGCTCCGCGATGAGCTGCGGTCGATGGACTGGGCGCCGCGCGACGTGCGGTCGCGGGTCAAGGAGGTCGCGGGGGTCCGCGAGAGGCTGACCGCATCGCTGCGTCGTGAACCGACGATCGAGGAGGTCGCGGCCGAGACCGGTCGACCGGTGAAAGAGGTCAGGGACGCCCTCGCCGCCGCGGACCGCCGGGTGGTGAGCCTCGACGCCCTCGAGCCCTCGACCCTCGCGTGGTCCGGTCACCTGCCGGACGAGCTCGCCATCGCGGAGGAGCGTGACGCGTTCCTGCGCCGGGCGGTCGACGCGCTTCCCGAGCGCAAGCGATGGATCATCCGGGCGGTCTACTTCGACGAGCGCACGGTGACCGACATCGCGACGGAGCTGGGGGTCTCGCACGCCGCGGTGTCGCAGCAGCGGGCCGAGGCGGTGCGCATGCTGAAGGACGCCCTCCAGCTGCACGAACGCCCCGCCGACGTGCCGGATCCTGTACGGAGCTCCCGGTCGTCGCCCGCCGTGGTCGATGCGTATCTCGCCCGCGTGGCCGTCGCCGGCTCCCGGGGTCGTCGCCGCAGCACGCACTCCGCGCCGACGCCGTGACGGGCCGGGGTCAGAGCGTGAAGCCGAAGGTGGGCTGCCCGACGAGGGTCAGGGTCACGGAGGTCGGATAGACGTCCGGCTCCTCGTCCTCGTCGTCGATCAGGTCGAGGCGATCGACGGGCACCGAGATGCCGCCGTCCGCCTCGAAGACGAGGTCCTGCGGCACGAACGAGACGAACATCGAGCGCGTGCCCTGACGCAGCTCGAAGGTGCGGGCCACGTCGCCGCGCTCGAACAGGTTCACCTCGGTCTCGTCCGCCCACACGCGTCCGTCGGGGAAGCGGGCTTCGATGCGGTAGGTGCTCGGGTCGACCGACTTGATGTTGAGGTCTTCGACGATCTCGGCGAAGAGGCTCTCGGCCTGGTCGAGTTCGAACGCGATCGCACGCAGGTGGTCGTAGTTCAGGCGCGCGCGACGCGAGAACAGGGCGACGTTCTCGATCTCCACGGGGTCGGCGGTCGGCGCCTGGTCGCGGAGGTACTGCCGCACCTCGTCGGGCCCGGGGTACTCGAAACGCATGTGGTAGTGGAAGCGGCCGGGGCGGTTGACCAGGTACGTGCTCACGTCGGCGATGTCGTTGACAGTGAGGCAGTAGATGCGCTTGACGGTCGAGAGGCCGTCGAACAGGGTGAGGAACTGGTTCTGCCGATTGGCGCCGTCTCCGAGTCCGCGGCGCCCGAGGGGGAACGTCTTCTCGAACTCGTCGAACACGACGAGGCATTCGTCGAGGCTGTCGAGGAAGTCGACGATGCCGTCGTGGTCCTCCGAGACGAGCACCACGGGGAGGTCGTACGCGCGTGCCCGTTCGGCGACCATGCGCAGGAACAGCGACTTGCCGATGCCCTTGTCGCCGGAGAGCATCACGCCGAGGCTGCGGTCCGCGCGCTCGTAGGCGCGGAAGATCTTGTCGACCTTGCCCTCGCGTCCGCCGTAGACCCGCTCGGCCCCCACGGCGAGGTCGTCGATGCGCACGAGGCTGAAGCCCTCTTTGGTCGTGAAGTGCACGCGATAGGTGCCGTGCGGGAACATCTGGTGGGTCCGCACGGCGTCGTCGTAGACGCGCACGTGCCCGCCCGTCTCGATGTAGGTACTCGTCACGTCAACACCCTCCTGGCCGATCTGCTCCCCGAAGTTGATATATCGGTCGGATCGCGCGCGCCGTAAGGGGCGATGCCGAGAAAGGACGAAGAGAGGCCCCTGCGGATCATGGGGAGGAGCGCAGGGGCCTCGGGGGAAGACGGCTGGGGGACCGTCTGGTATACCGTTTCACGTCGCGGGCGTGCGGGCCAAGTCGATCGGCGTGTCGTCCGCCGTCGGGCGCGTCGCCCCCCGCGCGGCCGCGGGTCACCGCACCTGGAGGACCACCTTGCCGACGTGGCCCCCGGCGGCCAGGACCTCGTGAGCGGCGGACGCCTCCGCCAACGGGTGGACCGCGTGGACCGGCACCCGGAT
>DAMDKH010000166.1:0-4630 GCA_032099965.1 Microbacterium sp. | reverse complement strand
CTGCTCCTCGAGCGGATGGCCGAGCCGGAGGCGCCCGAGACGCACCTCGCGGCGGCATCCGCCCTCGTCGTGCGCAGTTCGACCGCCGCACCCCGCTGACCCGCCCCGACGAAGGGCGAGGGCGGGCGCAGGGCGATCGCGGGGCCCGGACGCACGAATGCCCCGGCCGGAGCCGGGGCATTCGTGATGCGTTCAGACGCCGGACGGGGCGCACCCCGTCCGTGACCGATTACTTGAGGGTAACCGTGGCGCCTGCCTCTTCGAGGGTCGCCTTGGCCTTCTCGGCGGTCTCCTTGTTGGCGCCCTCGAGGACGGCCTTCGGAGCACCGTCGACGACGGCCTTGGCCTCGCCGAGGCCGAGCGAGGTGAGCTCGCGGACAGCCTTGATGACCTGGATCTTCTTGTCGCCGGCAGCCTCGAGGATGACGTCGAACGAGTCCTTCTCCTCCTCGGCGGCGGCATCGCCAGCGCCACCCGCAGCGCCTGCGACGGCGACGGGGGCGGCAGCGGTGACGTCGAACTTCTCCTCGAACGCCTTCACGAAATCGCTGAGCTCGACGAGGGTGAGACCCGCGAACTGCTCCAGCAGCTCCTCGGTGGAAAGCTTCGCCATGATGTTTCTCCTAATAGATGGGGTTTGTATAACGAGAACGCGAACCGCTTACGCGGCGTCGGCGGTCTCGAGCTTTTCGCGAAGCGCGTCGATGGTGGCGGCAGCCTTGCCCATCGTCGCCTTCATCATGCCCGCAGCCTTCGCCAGCAGAACCTCGCGGCTCTCGAGCGAGGCGTACTTGTCGACCTCGTCGGCGGTGAGGGGGTTGCCCTCGAAGATGCCGGCCTTGATCACGAGAAGCGGGTTGGCCTTGGCGAAGTCACGCAGAGCCTTGGCGGTGGCGACGAAGTCACCGTGCACGAAAGCCACGGCCGACGGACCCTTGAGGTCGTCGTCCAGGGCCGTGATGCCCGCCTTGTTGGCGGCGATCCGGGTCAGCGTGTTCTTCACCACGGCGTACTCGGCGTCCTGACGGATGCTGTTGCGCAGCTCCTTGAGCTGGGCAACCGTCAGACCGCGGTACTCGGTCAGCAGGACGGCGGACGAGTTCTCGAATGACTTCGTGAGCTCGGCGACCGATGCATCCTTCTGCGCCATGGTCACTCCTTGGTGTGTACGAGGCGCCGCACGGTGGTGGGGCGCCGGCCTCGGACCCCCTGCGGAAAACAGAAAAGCTCCGGCGCAAGCGCACGGAGCTTTGGAAAGTTCGTGTCCTGCGCGGGCCCCTGCGATGCAGAGCTTCGATCGCCGCACGCGTGAGCGTAGGACGATGACCAGCGGTCTTCGGTTGATCCCACTGTACCCCAGGCCTCCCGCCGGCTCAAATCGGGGCGCCCGGCGGCGTCTCAGCGACGGTGCGCGGCCCGGCCGCTGTGTCCGGCCAGCGCATCGGCGGCGCGGATGAGGGTGAGGTGCGAGAGGGCCTGCGGCGTGTTCCCCGCCTGCCGCCCGCGCGACACGTCGTACTCCTCCGACAGCAGTCCGACCTCGTTGGGCAACGCCGTCAGACGCTCCATGAGCGCGTGCGCGTCGGCGGTGCGACCGCTCGCGGCGTACTGCTCGACGAGCCAGAAGCTGCAGGCGAGGAAGGGATGCTCGTCGCCGGGGAGTCCGTCGACGCCCGAACCGGTGCGGTAGCGCAGCAGGAGCCCGTCGCGGAGGAGCGTCTCCTCCATGCGCTGCACCGTGCGCAGCATCCGCGGATCGTCGGCCGGGCAGTACCCCACCTGCGGGAGCACGAGCAGCGAGGCGTCGACCTCCGTCGAGTCGTAGTGCTGCACGAAGCAGCCGGCGTCCGGGTCGACACCGCGCTCGTCGATCTCCCGCCGCAGCGCGTCGCGCGCCTGCTCCCAGCGGTCGGCGTCACCGGACAGCCCGTGTTCGCGCACCGCCCGCACGCCGCGATCGAGGGCCGCCCACATCATCACGCGCGAATGCGTGAACCACTGCGGTTCGCCGCGGATCTCCCAGATCCCGTTGTCCTTGCGGTCGAGGTCTTCGAGCACGCGCCCGATCAGCGCGCGCTGCAACGGCCACGAGAAGTCGCTCTCCTCGAGACCGGCGATGCGCGCCTGCTCCAGCGCCACGAGCACCTCGCCGATCACGTCGCCCTGGTACTGCGCCACGGCGGCGTTGCCGATGCGCACCGGCTGCGCCCCCTCGTACCCGGGGAGGCTCGAGAGCTCACGCTCCGGCAGGTCGCGCTCCCCGGCGATCCCGTACATGATCTGCACCTCGCGCGGCTCCCCCGCGATGGCGCGCAGCAGCCAGCGCCGCCAGTGGTGCGCCTCCTCCAGGTACCCGTGCGTGATCAGCACCTCGAGGGTGAGCGAGGCGTCGCGCAGCCACACGAACCGGTAGTCCCAGTTGCGGGAGCCGCCGAACTCCTCCGGGAGGGAGGTGGTCGCGGCGGCGACGATGCCTCCGGTGTCGCGGTTGGTCAGGGCGCGCAGCACGAGCAGAGAGCGCACCACCTGATCGTCGTGCGCATCGTGGTCGGCGATCCCGCTCGCCCACCCCTGCCACCAGGAGCGCGTCGCCGCGAACGCCTCCTCCACGTCGAGCGGCTCCGGCGGCCGCTCGTACGAGGGGAACCGCGTGAGCACCAGGTCGCGCTGCGCCCCGGCCGCGACGCGGAACGTCCCGACGTGCGCATGCCCGGACGCGGCGAGCGCCACGCCGGTGAGCACGACGGCCTCCGGGCCGGCCGTGGCACGCAGCGCCGGGGCGTCCGGGGTACCCACCTGCCGCACCCACGGCAGGGTGCGCGAGTAGTCGAAGTGCAGCCGCACCTCCGTCTCGAACTCGACGGTCCCCGTCACGCCGACCACGCGGCGCACCAGGTCGGTGCGGTGCCGGTGCAGGGCGAGCATCTCGTGCACCTCGGCGACCCCCGTCTCGGTCTGCCAGCGGGTGACCAGGATGAAGGTGTCGGCGACGTAGCGGCGATCGATCACCGTCGCCTGCCCGCGGGGCCGCAGGCTCCAGCGGCCGTTGACCGGATCGCCGAGGAGTGCCCCGAACAGCGACGGCGAGTCGAAGCGGGGCAGGCACATCCAGTCGATGCTCCCCTCCCGCGACACCAGGGCGCCCGTGCGGCAGTCGCTCAGCAGGGCGTAGTCCTCGATCGGTGACGGCATCGCCCGAGTCTCCCACGCGGCGTCCGGCCGAGGCTACGGTGGGGGCATGACCGAAGCGACGACTCTCGTGATCTTCGGAGCGGCGGGCGACCTCGCCTCGCGGCTTCTCCTCCCTGCGCTCGGACAGCTGCTCGACCGCGAACCGTCGCGCCGGGTGCGCGTGATCGGGGTCGACCGGGAGGACTGGGACGACGACCGCCTGCGACAGGTGGTGGATGCCGCCTTCGCGTCGACGCGCACCGACGCCGCGACGGCGTCGACGCGGGTGGAGGTCTCGTACCGCCGCACCGACATCACCGACGCGGCGGAGCTCGCCGCGCTCCTCGCCGAGTGCACCGGCCGGGTCGCGCTGTACTTCGCGGTGCCGCCGTCGGTCGCCGTCGCGACGATCCACGCTCTGACCCCCGAGATGCTCCCCCCGGGCGCCGTGCTCGTGATGGAGAAGCCCTTCGGGGTCGACGAGGCCAGCGCGCGGGCCCTCAACCTCACCCTCACCGGTCTCGTGCCCGAGAGCCAGGTGTTCCGTGTCGATCACTTCCTCGGACGATCCACGACCCTCAACCTGCTCGGGGCGCGCTTCGCGAACCGGCTGCTCGAACCGCTGTGGTCGGCGGAGCACGTCGCGTCGGTCGAGATCGTCTACGACGAGGTGCTGGGACTGGAGGGGCGGGCGGGGTACTATGACGCCGCCGGCGCCCTCGTGGACATGATCCAGAGCCATCTGCTGCAGGTGCTCGCCGTCGTCGCGATGGAACAGCCCACCACGCTGGGCCACGTCGACTTTCGCGCCGCGACGTCGGCGGTCCTGCGGGCGACGACGGTGTGGGCCGACGACCCCGCCGCCTCGTCGCATCGCGCCCGCTACACCGCAGGCACCGTCGACGGCACCGACAAGCCGTCGTACGCCGATGAACCGGGGGTCGACCCCGGCCGCGCCACCGAGACCCTGGCTCAGGCGACCTTCGAGGTGCGCAACGCCCGCTGGGCGGGGGTGCCGTTCACGCTCCGCTCCGGCAAGGCGATCGGCGACCCCGCGAAGGAGGTCGTCGTGCGGTTCCGCCCTGTACGACACATTCCGACGGGATTGTCGGGATCGGCCGACGGGGCGGTGCTGCGGTTCTCGCTCGGCCCCGACCGGATGTCGCTCGAGCTGAACGTGAACGGCGGCGACGACGCCTTCGAACTCGAGCGCGCGACGCTCACCGCCGAGCTCGGAGAGGGGGCGCTCCGCGCCTACGCCGAAGTGCTCTCGGGCGTGCTCGACGCCGACCCGATGCTCTCGGTGCGCGGCGACGCGGCCGAGGAGAGCTGGCGCATCGTGGCGCCGATCCTCGCGGTGTGGAAGAGCGGCGAGGTGCCGCTCGACGAGTACGCGGCGGGGTCGTCCGGTCCCGACGGTTGGCGGTCGAGCCGCTGACCGTCGCGTGCGCCCGTCCGC
>DAMDKH010000165.1:0-4659 GCA_032099965.1 Microbacterium sp. | reverse complement strand
GCCGGCGCGGGGTCGCCGTCGGAGGTGGGGACAACACCTCGGTGCTGGAGGCGGCACCGCACGACGCCGCGCCATCGGTGGAGCCCGAGACGTCCTCGCTTCGGGAACGGCCGCGCTCGACGCCGCCGGTGCGCGCGTACGCCAAACACCTCGGCGTCGACCTCGAACGCGTCGCGGAGGTGGTCGGGGACCGCGTGATCCGCCGCACCGACATCGACGACTTCCTGGTCGGCACCGCGGCGGTGCCGGCATCCGCCCCCGCGCCGTCGGAGACGACTCTTCCGGTCTCACCGTTCGACACGTCGTCGGCGGGCCCGCGGGAGGTGCGGATCCCCATCCGCGGCGTGCGCAAGCACACCGCGGCCGCCATGGTGGCGAGCGCGTTCTCGGCACCGCACGTGACCGTCTTCCACACGGTCGACGTCACCGCGACGATGGAGCTGCTGGCCGGACTGCGCGAGGATCGTGCGCTGGCCGAGCACCGCATCGGTCCGCTGGCCGTGGTCGCGAAGACGGTGTGCCTCGCGCTGCCGCGCACTCCCGGACTCAATGCGCACTGGGACGAGGAGTCGGGCGAGATCGTGCAGTACTCGTACGTCGACCTGGGTATCGCGGCGGCGACGGAGCGCGGACTGATCGTGCCGAACATCCGCGAGGCGCAGAGCCTGAGTCTCGTGGGCATGAGCGACGCCATCCGGTCTCTCGCGGAGACCGCGCGGGCGGGGAGGACGACGCCGGCGGAGCTCGCCGGGGGCACGTTCTCGATCTCCAACATCGGCGTGTTCGGCGTCGATGCCGGCACCCCCATCCTGCCGCCGGGGCAGTCGGGCATCCTGGCCGTGGGCGCTGTGCGTCGGCAGCCGTGGGAGTACCGCGGGGAGATCGCGCTCCGTCAGATGATGACGCTCAGCCTCTCCTTCGACCACCGCCTCGTCGACGGTGCCGAGGGGGCGCGGTTCCTGAAGGACGTCGCCGACGTCCTGGAGGAGCCGGGGCGGGCGATGCTGCTCAGCTGACGGCGCGCAGTGCGGCCGACGCCATGGCGGCGAGCACCTCCGCGGTGGAGGAACGCCGTCTGGCGGCGGCCCGCGTGCTGTGCGGCGTGGAGTTGATGAGTCCGAAGCAGGCCTGCACCCGCAGCCGCAGCTCATCGGTGTCCGCGTCGCGCAGCGGCGCGAGGGTCTCGATCCAGAGGTCGACGTAGGTGCGCTGCAGCCGGCGCACCTCCGAACGATCGGGGTCGCTGAGGTGCGCCACGTCGCGGTCCTGCACCTGGATGACGGGCGCGTTGGACAGGGCGAAGTCCACATGGAAACGCACGAGGGCGTCCATGCGCGCATCGGGGTCAGCGCCGTCCTGAGCCACGGCGCGGCCGCCGGTGAGCAGGTCGGTGCTGACCTGCACGAGGATCGCCCCCAGCAGCGCCTGCTTGCCGGCGAAGTGGCGGTACACGGCGGGTCCGGACACACCGACGGCGGCGCCGATGTCTTCGAGGCTCACACCGGTGTAGCCGCGGTCGGCGAAAAGGAGGGCGGCTTCGTGGAGGATCGCGTCGGTGCGCTCCGCCTTCGCCCGGTCGCGGGCGGTGGCCGGGGTTGTCATCTCAGTTAATCCTCGCTAACCTGCAGTGGTGAGTTAGTGAACACTAACCGAGAACGCGCGTCCGCCGCCACCGCGGTCCGCGCGCCGTCGCGATGTCGAGGAGGACACCACGATGCCCACCACGCAGGAATCGCTCGCGGAGCAGCTGCGCGAACGCCTTCGGCACGCCGCTCTCGGCGGCCCCGAGGCATCACGGCAGCGGCACCGGGACCGGGGCAAGCTGCTTCCGCGCGAGCGGGTCGAACGGCTCCTCGACGAGGGGAGCCCGTTCCTGGAGGTCGCGCCCCTCGCCGCCCACGACCTGTACGACGGAGAGGCGCCCGGAGCCGGGGTGATCGCCGGGATCGGACTCGTCCACGGACGCCACGTGATGGTCGTCTGCAACGACGCGACCGTCAAAGGGGGCACCTACTTCCCGATGACGGTCAAGAAGCACCTGCGGGCGCAGGAGATCGCCTTCGAGAACCGCCTGCCGTGTCTGTACCTCGTCGACTCGGGCGGGGCGTTCCTGCCCAAGCAGGACGAGGTCTTCCCCGACCGGGAGCACTTCGGGCGCATCTTCTACAACCAGGCGAGGATGTCGGCGGCCGGCATCCCGCAGCTCGCCGCCGTCCTGGGCTCCTGCACCGCGGGGGGCGCGTACGTGCCCGCGATGAGCGACGAGACGGTCATCGTGCGCGGGCAGGGGACGATCTTCCTCGGCGGACCGCCTCTCGTGAAGGCGGCCATCGGCGAGATCGTCACCGCCGAGGAACTGGGCGGGGGAGAGCTGCACGCCCGGCGCAGCGGCGTCGTCGACCACCTCGCCGACGACGACGAGCACGCGCTCGAGATCCTCCGCGACATCGTCCGCACCTTGCCGGCGCCGCTCGAGCCTGCCTGGGACGTGCTGCCCGGGCGCGAGCCCGCCGAGCCGGGGTCGATGTACGACGTCGTCCCCGTCGATGTGAACGCCGCCTACGACGTGCGCGAGGTGATCCACCGGCTCGTCGACGCCGACAGCGTGCGGGAGTTCAAGGCGGAGTACGGCACGACGCTCGTGACCGCGTTCGCCCGGCTGCACGGTCATCCCGTCGGCATCGTCGCCAACAACGGGGTGCTGTTCAGCGAGTCCGCCTCGAAAGGGGCGCACTTCATCGAGCTCTGCGATCAGCGCGGCATCCCCCTGCTCTTCCTGCAGAACATCACGGGCTTCATGGTCGGATCGGATGCCGAGGCGGGAGGCATCGCCAAGGACGGCGCCAAGATGGTGACCGCCGTCGCGAGCACCCGCGTGCCCAAGCTGACCGTGATCATCGGCGGCTCGTTCGGCGCCGGGAACTACTCGATGTGCGGCCGCGCATACTCGCCGCGCTTCCTCTGGACCTGGCCGGCCAGCCGCATCTCGGTGATGGGCGGTGCCCAGGCCGCCTCCGTGCTCGCCACCGTGAAGGAGGACCAGCTCACGGCCCGCGGAGACGCATGGACGGCCGAGCAACGCGCCGCCTTCGAAGAACCCATCCGCTCGCAGTACGACGAGCAGGGGGAGCCGTACTACGCCACCGCCCGCCTCTGGGACGACGGCATCATCGACCCGCAGCAGACGCGAGACGTGCTGGGGCTCGCCCTCGACGTCGTCTCGCGCGTTCCGCTGCCCGACCAGCGCTTCGGCCTCTTCCGGATGTGACCCGCATGCCTGACCCCCTCTTCGACACCGTGCTCGTCGCCACCCGCGGCGAGATCGCCCGCCGGGTCATCCGCACCCTCCGCACCCTCGGCATCCGCAGCGTGGCCGTCTTCAGCGACGCCGACGCGTCGGCGCCGCACGTGCGCGAGGCCGACGTCGCCGTGCGCATCGGTCCCGCCCCGGCAGCGGACTCGTATCTGCGGGTGGATGCCGTCATCGAGGCGGCGCGCGAGGCCGGCGCGCAGGCCATCCACCCCGGGTACGGATTCCTCTCGGAGAGCGTCGGCCTGGCCGAGGCCTGCGCGGAGCACGGGATCGTGTTCATCGGACCGGGGATCCCGGCCCTGGAGATCATGGGCGATAAGGCCCGTGCCCGCGAGCACGTGGCGGCGCACGGCGTGCCGGTCGTTCCCGGTTTCGACGCCGCGGGCCTCTCCGACGACGAGATCGCCGCCGCCGCCGAGGGCATCGGATTCCCCATCCTGGTCAAACCCAGCGCGGGCGGAGGCGGCAAGGGCATGGAGGTGGTGAGCGACCCGGCGGATCTCCCGCGCGCGCTGTCGTCGGCCCGCCGTATCGCGACCGCCGCGTTCTCGGACGACGCCCTGGTGATCGAACGGTTGATCGGCCGGCCTCGTCACATCGAGGTGCAGGTGTTCGGCGACGCGCACGGTCGGGTGATCGATCTCGGCGAGCGGGAGTGCACGCTGCAGCGCCGTCATCAGAAGGTGATCGAGGAGGCGCCGTCCGCCGGCATCCCCGAGGCCACACGCCGACTCCTGCTCTCGGCCGCCGTGCGCGCCGCCGAGAGCGTGTCGTACATCGGTGCGGGGACGGTCGAGTTCCTCATCGACGCGGATGCTCCGGACGAGGTGTTCTTCATCGAGATGAACACGCGGCTCCAGGTGGAGCATCCGGTCACCGAGGAGGTGACCGGACTCGACCTCGTCGCGCTGCAGTTGCGCGTGGCGGCGGGTCTCCCGGTGGGCCCGCCACCGGAACTCCGCGGACACGCCGTCGAGGCCCGTGTCTACGCGGAGGCGCCCGAGCGCGGATTCCTGCCGTCGACCGGCGAGGTGCTGCTCTTCGACCCACCGCCCGGGGTGCGCGTGGATGCGGCGGTCGAGACGGGGAGCACCGTGTCCGGCTTCTACGATCCGCTCATCGCCAAGGTGATCGCGGTGGCCGACGACCGCCGCACCGCGCTCGCGCGCCTCGACGCCGCCCTCGCGCGGACGGTCGTGCTGGGCGTCGAGACGAACATCGCGTTCCTGCGCCTCCTCTGCCGCGACGAACGCGTGCGCGAGGGCGACCTCGACACCGGGCTGATCGAAACCCTGCTCCCGCTGCGGGCCGAGCCGCCCTCCGCGGGAATGCTCGCTGCCGCTGCC
>DAMDKH010000164.1:0-4711 GCA_032099965.1 Microbacterium sp. | reverse complement strand
GCCGAGGCCGAGAGTGCCCCAACGGTCGGCGGGGGTGTCGCCGAACCCGGGGTCGCCGGGGCGGGATCCGGCGATGAGCGCGGGTTCCTGTCCGTCGAGGCCCCAAGTGGTGTACGCCGCTTCGGAGCCGAGCACCCGGAAGCGCGGGCCGGAGGTCGGCGACACCGCGCTCATCCACAGGTGCGATCGCACGCCGGAGTCGTGCTCGAGGGCGACGAAGACGTCGTCGTCGGCGACCACATCCGGGCGCACGGTGTCGACCTCCGCGTAGGTCACGCGGGCGGGGCCGAAGAGCTGCACGGCCTGGTCGATGAGGTGCGGGCCCAGGTCGTAGAGGATGCCGCCGGCATCCGCGACCGTCGCCGCCGCCTTCCAGCCCTTCGAGATCGTGGGCTTCCACCAGGTGAAGCGCGACTCGAAGCGGCGCACCTCGCCGAGCCGGCCAGCGGCGACGAGCTGTTGCACCGTGCGGAAGTCGCCGTCCCATCGGCGGTTCTGGAACACCGTCAGCATCCGCTCCTGCGCGCGGGCGAGGGCGATGAGACCGTCGCCCTCCGCGGGGTCGGCCACGAACGGCTTGTCGACGACGACGTGGCATCCGGCGCGCAGCGCGGCGTCGGCGTGGGCACGGTGCAGGCCGCTGGGTGACGCGACCACCACGAGGTCGATCGCGTCGGCCACGGACCAGAGCGCGTCGACGTCGGGGACGATGCGCGCCTGCGTATGCTCGCGCTGCGCCTCGGCCGCCCGCTCGGCGTTGCCCGTGACGATCGCGTCGATCCGGAAGGCGGGATCGGCGGCGAGGAACGGCGCGTGGAAGATGCGCCCCGCCGTGCCGAAGCCGATGATCGCGGTGCGGATTGCCATCACAGCACCTCGGAGAGGAACAGCTTGAGCCGGTCGCTCTTCGGGGCGTCGAAGATCTCGTCGGGGGTGCCCGCTTCGATGATGCGGCCCTCGTCCATGAACACGACCTGGTCGGCCACCTTCCGCGCGAAGCCCATCTCGTGCGTGACGACGAGCATCGTCATGCCGCGCTGGGCGAGTTCGGCCATGAGGTTGAGCACGCCCTTCACGAGCTCCGGGTCGAGGGCGCTGGTGGCCTCGTCGAACAGCATGACCTCGGGTTCCATGGCGAGAGCGCGGGCGATCGCGACGCGCTGCTGCTGCCCGCCCGACAGGTCGCGCGGGCGGTGGTCGGCGCGTTCGGCCAGCCCCACCTCGGTGAGGCGGGCGAGGGCCATGCGCTGCGCCTCGCCCCGCGACATCCGCTTGACGTTGCGCAGCGCGAGGGCCACGTTGTCGAGCGCGGTGTGGTCGGGGAAGAGGTTGAAGTGCTGGAAGACGAGCCCCACGCGCCGGCGCAGCACGTCGGGCTTGAGGGCGAGCGCGTCGTCGTCGGCGAGGGTGACGCGTCCGGCCTTCGGCTCGTGCAGGCGGTTCACGCCGCGCAGCAGCGTCGACTTGCCGGAGCCGGACGGGCCGATGATGCAGGTCGTCGTGCCGGGTTCGACGATGAGCGAGACGTCGCGGATGACGTCGACCTCGCCGTACGCCATGACGAGGTTCTCGATCCGCAGCTCGGAGCCCTCGTAGAAGCGGCCGTCGGTGACGGGGAGGGGGGAGGTGTAGGTCATGTGTTCTCTCCATGGACGAGGGCCGGGCTGAGGGACTGCTCGCGCACCTCTTCGAGGCCGCTCTTGGGCGGGGTGGCCTTGCGGCGACCGGTGCGGAAGCGGTTGTCGAAGTAGTTCACGAGGTGCGTGAGCGGCACGGTGATGACGAGGTAGAAGACGCCGGCGAGCACCAGCGGCGAGAGGTTGCCGGTGAGTACCGCGGCATCCTGCCCCACGCGGAACAGCTCGCGCTCGCTGACCAGCAGGCCCAGGAAGTACACGAGGCTGGAGTCCTTCACGATCGCGATGAACTGGTTGACGAGCGCGGGGAGCACGCGGCGGATGCCCTGGGGGACGACGACGAGGCGCATCGCGCTGCCGTACGTCATGCCCAGCGCGCGGCACGCTTCGAGCTGCCCCCGTTCGACGCTCTGGATGCCGGCGCGGAAGATCTCGCCGATGTACGCCCCGGCGATGAGGCTGAGGGCGAGGATGCCGAGCGGGTAGGGCGACGGGCCGAACAGCTGCTGGCTGATGCGGGCGAAGCCCTGGCCGATGAGCAGGATGGTGAGGATCGCGGGCAGCCCGCGGAAGACGTCGGTGTAGATGCGTGCGGGGACGCGCAGCCACGCGGTGCGAGAGACGCCCATGATCGCGAGGATCATGCCGATCACGATGCCGAGCACCGTCGAGGCGACCGAGATGATGAGGGTGTTCACGAGCCCCGTGCCGAGCAGCTGCGGGAGCACCTGCAGCATGGCGTCGAAGTCGAGGAACGTGCGGATGATGTTGTCGAGCCAGTCCATGGGATCTCCTTCCGAGGGGCGGGTGCGGGGGTGGATGCCCGCACCCGCCGTCGCGATTACTCGCCCTCGCCGTCCTCGCTCTGACCCTGCTCGTCACTGGGCAGGTACTGGTCGGGCATCGGGGAGCCCGGGAACCACTTCTCGTAGAGCTCCTTCCAGGTGCCGTCCTCCATCGCATCGTGCAGGGCGTCGTTCAGAGCATCCTTGAGCTCGTCCTTGCCCTTGGCGATGGCGAAGCCGGCCGGGGCGTCGAACGAGGGGATGTCGATGGCGTTCTCGAGGCCATACTGCTCGGCGTACTCCTTGGCGGCCTCGTAGTCGAGGAAGTGCGCGTCGATCGAGCCGCTGACGACGGCCGAGATCGCGGAGTTGTTGTCGGGGAAGCGCACGAGCTCGGTGTCGGTGAAGTTCTTCACCGCGTACGCCTCCTGCAGGGTGCCCTGCACGACGCCGAGGCGCTTGCCCGCGAGGCTGTCCTCGTCGGTGATGTCGCTGTCGGGGGAGGCCATGACCGTGAGGTAGCCGGCGAGGTAGCCGTCGGAGAAGTCGACCGTCTTCTCGCGCTCCTCGGTGATGCCGATCGCGGCGACACCGACGTCGAACTGCCCGTTGGCGACCGCCGAGAGCAGGCCGGAGAAGTCCTGGCCGGTGAACACGACGTCGTCGATGCCGATGCGGCCGGCGACGTCGGTGAAGAGCTCGACGTCGAAGCCGGTGAACGTGCCGCTCTCGTCGGTGAACGTGTAGGGCTTGGAGTCGCCGAGGCTGGCGACGCGGATCTGGCCCGGGGTGATGAGGCCGTAGGGGTTGTCGTCGGCGTCGCTGCCGGACGAGCCGTTGCCGCCCTGTGCGCAGGCGGTGAGGGCGAGAACCCCGGCGATCGCCGCGGCGACCGCGGTGCGGCGGAAGGACTTTCTGGCCACGATGTGGCTCCTCTCGTAGGGACTGCTGTGTCGGTCGGCGTGGAGCCGGTGACGGATCTCGGGTAAATTGAGACCGGTCTCAATTGGGTGTTTCCAGGAGAGTACACGCGCGGCTCCGAGCCGTCAATAAGCTGAGAAGCCGCAGGAGAGAGGCAGGGGCCCACGGGTGAGTGCGCAGAACGAAGGCCGGCGAGGGGCGACCGTGGCCGACGTCGCGACCCTGGCGGGCGTGGCCAAGGCCACTGCCGCACGTGCTCTCGGCGACTACGGCGCGGTCAGCGCGAAGGTGCGCGAGAAGGTGCGGGCGGCCGCCGCGGAGCTCGGATACCGGCCCAACGAGGTCGCGCGCAGCATGAGCACCGGACGCTCGAACTCGATCGGCATCATCGTCGGCGACATCGAGAACCCCGCGTTCGCCCAGGCCACCCGCGGCGCGTCCGACGTGGCCGAGGCCGCCGGATACGACCTCATCCTGTCGAACTCCAGCGAGCAGCCGGACGCCGAGGAGAGCGCCATCGAGGTGCAGCTGTCGAAACGCGTCGACGGCCTGCTCATCGCCCCGGCATCCTCGCTGCGCGCCGCCACGTACGCCTCCATCGCCGACGCCGCCCGGCCGGTGGTGTTCTTCGACCGCGTCGTCTACGACTTCGACGCCGAGGCCGTCATCGCCGACAACCGCGACGGCGCACGCCGGCTGGCGCAGGTGCTGCTCGATGCGGGCCACCGTCGCATCGCCTACGTCTCGACCCTCGAAGACCCCCGTCCCATCGCCCCGCGCGCCGTGTGGGACGCCGACGGCACGCTGCACTTCCGCCCGGGTCTCGCGTCATCGGTGATCGACGACCGCGTGAGCGGCATCGCCACCGCGCTCCGGCGCGCCGGGATCGACGACCCGCTCGCGTTCGTGCGGCTCGGGGCGAACGTCGAGGGCATCGGCCGCATGGTCACCGAGCTCATCACCGGGGAGCCCGGGGTGACGGCCATCATCGCTTCCGACAGCGTCATCGCCATCCAGGCCTTCCGCACCATCCGCGACCTCGGCCTGCGCATCCCCGACGACATCTCGCTGGTCGGCTTCGACAACGCGCCGTGGACCTCGGTCACCGAGCCCGGCATCACCGTCGTCTCGCAGCCGGAGCGCGAACTCGGCGCCCTGGCCGCCCGCCTGCTCATCGCTCGCATCGAGGGTGACGCCCATCCCGCCGTCGTGCACACCCTGCCGCAGGAGCTCGTCGAACGCGGTTCGGTCGGCCCCCCGCGCGGGTGAGGGGTCGGGCGCGTGGCCGCGGGGTTCAGGCGCGCGGGAGCCAGACCGTCACGACGAGCCCGCCGTCGAGACGCGGGGTGAGCACGAGCGCGCCGTCGT